>DATKFT010000442.1:0-4440 GCA_035544335.1 Pseudorhodoferax sp. | reverse complement strand
CACGGTGATGTGGTCGAAGTCCTTGAGCGCGTCGTACTGCAGGCCCTTGACCAGGTGCGGCACGATGACCAGCGGGCCCAGCGAGGTCACGAGGAAGGTGGCGCCGTCGGGCTGCGCGCGCTTGACGAAGGTGGCGCCGATGGTGCCGGTCGCGCCCGCCTTGTTGTCCACGAGGAAGGACTGCTTGAACTTCTCGGTCAGCAGCGGCGCGACCGCGCGCGCGACCTGGTCGGTCGAGCCCCCGGGCGGGAAGGGCACGACCAGCGTGACGGTCTTGTCGGGCCAGGATTGCGCGGCGGCGGCGCAGGCGGCCAGGGCCAGCGCGGTGACGGTCAGGAACTTCTTCATGCTTGTCTCCCAGGATGCAGGTGGGGCGGCCCGGATGCTGGACAGGATCCGGGATGTCAGATGTCCATGCCTTGATCGGCGGTTTTTGGTTTGGTTGTACGACAACTGTGCGCGAATGATAGCGTTGTCATTTCTTTCGTCAAGCCTTTCGGAATGCGTTGAGAATCGGCAGCCTCTGCGTTTCCCGCACCGCCGCGGCCCGATGCCGGCGCTGCCCACGGCTCTTTCCATGCGCTCTGAATCCCAGGTGTCCAAACAGGCGACGCTGCACGACGTGGCCCGTGCGGCCGGTGTGTCGCTGATCACGGCCTCGCGCGCGCTCGGCAATCCGGGCCTGGTGTCGGCCAAGACGATTGCGCGCGTGCAGCAGGCCGTGCAGGAGACCGGCTACATCCCCAACCTGCTGGCGGGTGGCCTGAAGTCCAAGCGCAGCCGCATGGTGGCCGGCATCGTGCCGGCGCTGGCAGTCTCGCAGTTCATGCCCTCGGTGCAGGCGCTGACCGAAACGCTGGCGGGCCAGGGCTACCAGCTGCTGCTGGGCCAGACCGGCTACGACGTCGCGCGCGAGTCGCTGGTGCTCAACACCATGATCAGCCGCCAGCCCGATGCCATCGTGTTCACGGGCCTGGTGCAGGACGCTGCCGTGCGCGAGCGCCTGCGCCGCACGGGCCTGCCCGTGGTGGAGACCTGGGACATGTCGGACGCGCCCGTGGACATGCTGGTCGGCTTCTCGCAGGAGCAGGTGGGCCGCGCCGTGGGCGCCTGCTTCCGGGCCAGGGGCTGGCAGCAGGTGGGCATCGCCACGGCCGGCGACCAGCGCGCGCTGCAGCGCAAGGCCGGCTTCGAGGCCGCCTTCGGCCGCCAGGTGCCCACGGCCGTCGTGCCCGCGCCCAGCAACCTGGAGCGCGGCCGCCTGGCGCTGGCCGGGCTGCTCGCGCAGGCTCCCGGGCTGCAGGCCGTGGCCTGCAGCTCCGACCAGCTGGCCCAGGGCGTGCTGGTCGAGGCCCAGGCGCGCGGGCTGCGCGTGCCGCAGGACCTGGCGGTCTGCGGCTTCGGCAACGCCGACTTCGCGGCGCACCTGGTGCCCACGCTGAGCACGGTGCTGATCGACGCGCCGGCCATCGGCCGGCTGGCCGCGGAACTCGTGCTCGCGCGCTGCCGCGGCGAGACGGTGGCGCAGCCCATCGTGGACGTGGGCTTTCGCATCGTCGAGCGCCAGTCCACGGCCTGATCCGGGCGGCGCCGCGCGCGCTGCCGATCCGATATCGATATGCGGTTTGCGTCGTTGGCGCGGGCCGGCAGCGCTCCTACACTTTTTTCTCAGACCCCGGCCGGCCCGGCGAGCCACGGACGCGGCGCGCCATCGTCGGGTGTGGCCCGCCGGCGCCATGGCCCTGGCCGACACCATGGCTGGCCGCGCCCGGCCAGGGCCGCATCCCGTTCCATTCCCCACCGCGAAATTTCCCGATGAGCACAGATTCCACGGCCGCAGCGCGGCTGCACGCCGCATGGCAGGCCCTGCCTGCACTGGCCCTGCAGATCGGCGAGGACGCCGCGCAGCGCGAGCTGCGCCGCGAACTGCCGTTTGCGGCCTTCGAGGCCTTCCGCCGCTCGGGCCTGGGTGCGCTGCGCATCCCGGCCGAGCGCGGCGGCCTGGGCGGCACGCTGGAGCAGGCGATCCAGGTGGTCAGCACGCTGGCGGCGGCCGAGTCCAACGTCGCCCACGCGCTGCGCGTGCATTTCGACATGGTGGAGATGGTCCGGCTCGCACCGCGGTCGGACTTCAACGACCGCCAGCTGCAGCGCATCGTGCAGGGCGCCCTGTACGGCGGTGCCACGGGCGAGCAGGGCACGGCGCGCGCGGGCCAGGTCGAGACCGTGCTGCGCCGCGACGGCGATGGCTACCGTGTGTCCGGCCGCAAGTACTACACCACGGGAACGGCCTACGCCGACTACGCACGCACCAACCTCGTGGACGAGCAGGGCCGTGGCGTCACCGCCATCATTCCCGTCACCGCGCCAGGCGTGCAGGTGCTCGACGACTGGGACGGCATGGGCCAGCGCATGACGGCCAGCGGCAGCGTGGTGTTCGAGAACGTGCGCGTCGAGGCCGCCGAGGTGGTCGAGCGCGGCTACACCAGCTTGAGCGGCCGCCATGGCGGCGCCTTCCGCCAGCTGCACCTCGTGGCGGTGGCGGCCGGCATCGTGCGCAACATCGTCGCCGACGCGCAGGGCTATGTGCTGGACCATGGCCGGCCCGTGCTGCACAGCACGGCGGCCACGGCGCGCGAGGACGGCTTCGTGCAGCAGGTGCTGGGCGAGCTGTCGGCGCTGAGCCACAGCATCGACGTGCTGGTGGCGGAGAACGCGCGCGTGCTGGGGCGCTCGTCGGATGCGATCGCGCGCGGCGACGCGGACGCCGATGCGCAGGTGCTGCAGGGGGCGCTGGCCACTGCGCGCACGCAGACCGTGGTGGCCCGGCTCGCGCTGCAGGCCGGCGAGCGGCTGTTCGACGCGGGCGGCGCCTCGGCCACCTCGCGGCGCCACAACTTCGACCGGCACTGGCGCAACCTGCGGACCATCTTCAGCCACAACCCGCTGCACCACAAGGCCAGGGTGGTCGGCGACTACATGCTCAACGGCGTGGACACGCACCTGCTCTCCGGCGGCGTGTTCTGAGGAAGCGCGAGAAAGAACAGGGGGCGGAGGGGAGTGGGAGTCGAACCCACCCAGCGGCGCTTGGCGCCACCCACCGGGTTTGAAGCCCGGCCGTTCCACCAGGAACGCTTCCCCTCCAGATCCGTCGTTCAGCCGCTCTCGCTGAACAGCAGGCTGTCCGCGCGCAGCCGGTGCACATCGCCCACGCGGCGCAGCAGGCCCACGCGGTCGAAATGCTCCAGCAGCTGGATCGCGCGCTTGCGGCCCAGGCCCGTGGCGTCGCGGAACGCCGCGGCCGTGACCTCGCCGCCCGACTGCGCGGCGACCTGGCGCACCAGCGCGGCCAATGCCGCCATGCGCGGGTGCGGATAGTACAGGTCCTTGACCACCTGGTGCAGATCGCCGTGCTGGGCCAGGCGTGCGAGGCTGGTGCGCATCAGCGGTTCGGGTTCGCCCAGGTCGCGCGCGAGGTCGCGCACCCAGCTGCCTTCGTTGCCGGCCTGCGCGAGCAGCGGCGCGATCTTCTGCGCGATGCGCTCGTCGGCGGCCGACAGGCGCAGCGCGTGCTGGGGCTCGAAGACGAAGGCGCCGCGCAGCGCGGCATGGCCTTGCTGCTGCAGCTGCGCGAGCAGGGCGCGCCACAGCGGCTCGGGCAGGCGCGGCGCGGCCAGGCGGCGCAGCCGCGCGGCGTCCACGCCCAGGCGGTCGGGCTCGCGCGCGTGGAAATCCGCGAGCGCGGCCTGGGTCTTCGCGCCCAGCGCCTGGGCCTGCGCTTCACCCAGCGCCCAGGCCTGGCCCTCTTCGTCGGGGCCCTGCAGCGGTGCCCCGGGCAAAGCGGGCACACCTTGCGGCGACAGGCCCTCGGCCTGCGCCCAGGCCGACAGCGACAGGCCCCAGGGCGCGGCCGCCAGCAGGGCCGCCAGGCGTTCGGCCGCGCTGGGCCGGTCCCAGGCCTGCAGCTCGGCCAGGCGCTGCGGCGTGCGCCGGTAGCGCGCGGGGGCGAACGGGTCCAGCACCACGCCGCCGGCCAGCGTGCGGCTCGCGGAGGCGTCGCGCAGCACGATGCGGTCGCCGCGCCAGGCGCCCACGGGCGTGCGCAGCACGATCTGCACGCGCGCGCTGTGGCCCGGCGCCAGGCTTTGCGGCGCCGTCTCGCCCGTGCTGTCCGGCAGCAGGTCCAGCAGCGCCACCGTGCCCAGCACGTCGGCCGCGCCCAGGTGCACGTGCACGGGCGTGCCCGAGCGCAGGGCCTTGTCCTCGTGCTGCCACAGCGTGAGCGTGGCGTCCAGGCGCCCGGTGGCCAGCGCCGCGGCGGGCGCGACCAGCCACTGGCCGCGCGCGATGTCCTCCTTGGCGACGCCGACCAGCGCGAGCGCGCAGCGCTGGCCCGCACGGGCCTCCTCGACGGCCTGGTTCTGCGCGTGCACGCTGCGC
>DATKFT010000441.1:0-2956 GCA_035544335.1 Pseudorhodoferax sp. | reverse complement strand
GCAGCTGTTCGCCGGTATCGATCTGCGCGAGGACGCGGCCTTGGCCCACGTGCTCGACGCCGAGCCCTGGGAAGTGGTGGTCAATGCCGCCGGCGTGATCAAGCAGCGCAAGGACGCTGCGGACCCGGTCACCACCATCGCCGTCAACAGCCTGCTGCCGCATCGCCTGGCCGAGGCCTGCGCCCGGCGTGGTATGCGGTTGATCCACTTCAGCACCGATTGCGTGTTCAGCGGCCGGGCCGATTCGGCCCGCGGCCCGCAGGGGTACCGAGAAGCCGATCTGCCCGACAGCACGGACCTGTACGGCGCGTCCAAACGTCTGGGCGAGCCCACGGAGGCGGGCTGCCTGACACTACGCACCTCCATCGTAGGCACGGAACTGCGCACCTTCGCTAGCCTGACCGATTGGTTCCTGCGCCAGCCCGCGGCCGAAGTGCGGGGCTTCACGCAAGCCTGGTTCAGCGGCATTGCCACACCGGTGGCGGCGGCGCTGGTGGCCACCCTCATCGATGAGCACCCGCAACTCTCGGGCCTGTACCACGTCGCTGCGGAACCGATCTCCAAGTACGCGTTGCTGCGCCTGATGGCCGCCCGCCACCGGCCCGACGTCGCCGTGCGGCCCGATGACGCGCTGTACTGTGACCGCCGGCTCGACGGCGGCGCTTTCGCCGCGCAGACGGGCTGGCGCGCACCGGACTGGCCTGCCATGGTCGCGATGCTGGGCCGTCAGTGAACCACCGGGCCGGGCATCCGGGGACCGGGTTTCAAAGGAAAAGGACATGACCCAAGAGTTCTTCGCCGGTCGGCGCGTGCTGGTCACCGGTGCGGGAGGCTTCATCGGCAGCCATCTGGTGGAAGCCCTGATCGCGCAAGGTGCCCAGGTGACCGCGATGCTGCGCTACGGTTCCGCCGCGAGCCGCGGCCACCTGGCCGATCTGACCGAGGAGCAGCTTGAGCAGGTCCGCTGGGCGCAGGGCGACATCACCGATGCCGAGTTCGTGCGCGCAACGGTGGCCGACCATGACACCGTCTTCCACCTCGCCGCGCTGATCGCGATCCCCTACTCCTATCTCGCGCCGCGCAGCTATCTGCGCACCAACGTCGAGGGCACACTCAACGTGCTGGAGGCGGTGCGCCAGACAGGTGTACCCAAGCTGGTCCACACCAGCACGTCGGAAGTCTATGGCAGCGCGCGCTTCGTTCCCATGGACGAGTCCCACCCATTGCAGGGGCAGTCGCCGTATTCGGCGTCCAAGATCGGTGCCGACAAGATGGCCGAGGCCTACTGGCGCAGCTTTGGCACGCCTGCCGTCACGGTGCGGCCGTTCAACACCTTCGGCCCGCGACAATCGGCGCGGGCGGTGATTCCCGCGACCATCCTGCAGGGCCTGTGGTGCCGCGAGGTGCGCCTGGGCAGCATGGCGCCGGTGCGGGACATGACCTATGTGTCCGACACCGTCTCCGGTTTTCTGGCCGCCGCAGCCACACCGGGCCTGGAAGGCAAGACCTTCAACCTGGGCACCGGTGAAGGCCACGCCGTCGGCGACATCGTTCGCCTGGCGCTGCGGCTGCTCGGACGCGAGGGCGATATCCAGGACGACCCCGCGCGGCACCGCCCGGCGGCCAGCGAGGTGGACCGGCTGGTTTCATCCAACGATGCCTTTCGCGCCGCCACCGGATGGATGCCGCGCGTCGGCCTGGAAGAAGGCCTGGTGCGCACGATCGCGTGGCTGCGCGCGCGCGGCCGTCCCGCCGATCCCGGAAGCTACGCCCGATGAGCCAGCGTCGCATCGACACCGCCGTGGTCATGGCCGGCGGGCTGGGCATGCGGCTGCGGCCCTACACCACGGTACTGCCCAAGCCGTTGATGCCCATCGGCCACCTACCCATCCTCGAATTGCTGCTGCTGCAGCTGCGCGCGGCCGGCATCCGGCGCGTCATCATCTCGGTCAACCACCTCGCTGCACTGCTACAGGCCGTGATCGGCGACGGTGCGCGGCTGGGCCTAGCCGTCAGCTACCAGATGGAGTCCGAGCCGCTGGGCACCTGCGGCGCCTTGGGCTATCTGTTCGACACGCTGCCGGAGCATTTCCTCGCGATCAACGGCGATCTGCTGACCAACTACCCATTCCGTGACCTCATGGCCATGCACGCCTCCTCGGAGGCGGTGGCCACCGTTGCCACGGTGCGCAAGGCGGTGACGGTCGATTTCGGCGTCCTGGTGCGCGACGCGCGCGGCGAGATCGTGGACTATGTGGAAAAGCCCCAGTCCTTCAAGGAGCTCAGTATTGGCTGCTATGCCCTGTGCCGCGAGGCCGTCCGCCAGCACCTGCATCCGGGCGCCTTCTGTGGCATGCCGGACATCTTGAAAAGCTTCCTGTCCCAAGGCCAACGCGTGGACGGCCTGGCAGTCGAATGCACCTGGATCGACATCGGCCGGCCTGATCAGTACCAGCAGGCGCAGGAACTGTTCGAAAACCATCCCGACGCCTTCCTGCCCACCGCTTCCGGAGCGCCGCCCACACCGATACCGGTTTGAACACACGCTGACGGCGCACTCGGCATCGCGCGCAGACACCGCCAGACCCTGCGTCCTGCGGCGCGGTCAGAACAGGCTGCCCTGCCCATCCGCCGTGGGTCGGCGAAACAAGCCCAGATCCTCCACCACGCGCGCACGGTTGAAGCCCAGGCGCGCACAGGCCTTCTCGAAGCGCTGGCGCACCAGCTCGGCCCAGATGCCGCTGCCCTTCATGCGCGTGGAAAAGTCGCTGTCGTAGTCGCGGCCGCCGCGCATCTCCTGCACACGCGCCATCACGCGCTCGGCCCGGTCCGGCAGGTGCAGCGCCAGCCATTCTCGGAACAGCGGCGCCACCTCCCAGGGCAGGCGCAGCACGGTGTAGAAGGCGCAGCGCGCGCCGGCCTCCCAGGCCGCCGCGAGCACCTGTTCCATGTCCTC
>DATKFT010000440.1:0-3537 GCA_035544335.1 Pseudorhodoferax sp. | reverse complement strand
CCACCGGCGCCGTGGGCGTCACGCTGCCCGGCACCGGCGCCGCCCTGCCCCTGCCCATCTACGGCCGCATCAACAAGACCAGCAGCGCCGCCATGAACTCCGGCACCTACACCGACGTGCTGCAGGTCACGCTGAGCTGGTGAGGGAGCGCCCTATTCGGGCGATTTCCTACACAGAATTTCACGAAACTGTTGCAGAATTTGCCCATTGCTGCAAAGGAAGGCCCATGCGCTTTGCGGTTCTGTGCTTGACCTTGTTGTCCTGTGCATTCCTGGCCCTGCTGGGGAGTGCGCCCACGCGCGCGGCCACGCAGGTCCCGGGCAGCGCCAACTTCCTGGTCAGCGCGACCGTGGCCTCGGGCTGCTGGGTGGTCGGCAACGCCGCACAGACCAGCGGCATCGGCTTCGGCAAGCTGGACTTCGGCAGCCATCCGGCCATCCAGGCCGGCAGCTACGACGCCGCCATCGGCCTGGCCGGCAGCCCCGCTCAGCTGCAGTGCACGCCGGGCTCCACGGTCACCATGACCATCGACGGCGGCCAGAACGCCCAGGGCAGCCAGCGCCGCATGCGCTTTGGCAGCCACTACCTGCCCTACACGCTGACCACCCAGCCCGGCGGCGGCAGCGTGGTGGCGCCCGGCGTGGGCGTCTCGGTGGACGCCAGTGCCGGCCCCACGCTGGTGCCCGTCTACGGCCGTGCCACGGCGCCGGGCGGCGGCCTGCCGGCCGGCCAGTACACCGACACCCTGCAGGTTGTCTTCAGTTGGTAGGAGGCCCGATGCTGCGTTCTCCCCGCTTGCGCCTGTTCACGCTGCTGTGGCTGCTGGCCACGGGCAGCGCGCTGGCCCAGTCCTCGCTCATGATCTGGCCGCTGGACCCGGTCATCGAGGACGACCAGCGCGCCACCGCGCTGTGGCTGGAGAACCGCGGCAGCCAGCCGCTGTCGCTGCAGATCCGCGTGCTGGCCTGGAGCCAGGGCGACAGGAGCGACAGCTACGCGGGCCAGGAAACCGTGGTGGCCAGCCCGCCCATGGCCACGGTGCCGGCCGGCCAGCGCCAGCTGGTCCGGCTCATGAACACGCGCCCGGCGCCCGAAGGCACCGAGCTCGCCTACCGCGTGCTGATCGACGAACTGCCCAACGCGCAGAACGGCGAGGACGGCACGCGCCAGGGCAGTGCCATGGGCATCAAGCTGCAGATCCGCTACTCCGTGCCGCTGTTCGTCTCGGGCAAGGACCACTGGACCAAGCCCCGCGCCGACAAGACGCGCGACGCCGCCAGCGCGGCCCGGCCCGAGCTGCGCTGGCGCACCGAGCGCGCAGCGGACGGCCACTACCTGGTGCTGCGCAACGACGGCAGCGCCCATGCCCGGCTGACCGCCGTGCAATGGGTGCGCGGCAGCGACACCGTGGGCATCACGCCCGGCCTGCTCGGCTATGTGCTGCCCGGCGCAGAGATGCGCTGGAAGCTCGAGCAGGCACCACCGCCCGGCCATGCCCCGCAGGCGCGGGTCAACAACGCCGAAGCCGCGACCGTGTTCGCGGCCCAGTAGCGGCGGCCGATGCATGTCCCGCCGCTCTTCTTCGCCCTGGCGGCGGCCGTGATGCTTCCCGCCCTCGCCGTGGCGGCCACCGGGCTGCCGCCACCGCCCCCACCCGGCGCCGCGGCCACGCTGGGCGGCGCCACGCTGTACCTGGAGCTGGTCGTCAACCAGCAGGCCACGGGGCAGGTGGTGCCCGTGCTCGTCAAGGACGGCAGCTACCACGTCGCCGCCGACACCCTGCGCGCGCTGCACGTGCGCACGCCGGCCACGGGCGGCCAGCCCGTGGCCGTGGACCGCATCGAGGGCGTGGGCGTGCGCTACGACAGCGTGGCCCAGCGGCTGGAGCTCATGCTGCCGCCGGACTGGCTGCCGCAGCAGCAGCTGGGCAGCGACGGCCCGGTCGGCCGGCTGCGGCCGCTGGTGGGCAGCGGCTTTCTGCTCAACTACGACCTGTACGCCAGCAATCCCGGCCGTGCGCAGGCCAGCACCTCGCTGTGGACCGAGCAGCGCTGGTTCGGCGCCTGGGGCCTGTTGTCCAACACCGGCGTCGCGCGCCACACGCGGCGCGGCGGCGCCGAAGCCGCGGACTTCCAGGGCAGCCAGGGCTACCTGCGCTACGACACGAGCTGGCGCTACGCCGACACCGACAAGGTGCGCAGCCTCACGGCCGGCGACCTGATCACGGCCACGCTGCCCTGGGGCAGCGCCGTGCGCATCGGCGGCCTGCAGATCGCGCGCAACTTCGCGATCCGGCCCGACCTCGTGCCCTACCCGCTGCCGAGCTTCTCGGGCCAGGCGGCCGTGCCCTCGGCCGTGGACCTGTTCATCAACGGCCAGCGCGCGGGCCGCGAGAACGTGCAGCCCGGCCCGTTCACGCTCAACACCATGCCCTTCATCACGGGCGCGGGCGAGGCGGCCGTCGTGACCACCGACGCGCTGGGCCGCCAGGTGCTGACCACGGTGCCGTTCTATGTGGCCAGCACCCTGCTCAAGACCGGTACCAACGACTACGCGCTGTCGGCGGGCGCCCTGCGGCGCCACTACGGCGAGGACAGCTTTGGCTACGGCCGGCCCGTGGCCAGCGGCAGCTACCGCTACGGCCTGTCCGACACGGTCACGCTGGAGGCGCGCGGCGAACTCGCGCGCGGCCTCGTGCTGGGCGGCGCCGGCGCGGTGCTGGCGCTCGGGCGCTTCGGCGTGGTCAACGGCGCGCTGGCCCATGGCGGGGACGGCGTGCAGTGGACGGCCGGCTACCAGTACAACGCGCAGCGCCTGGGCCTGGCGCTGCAGCACACACAGCGCACGCCGGGCTGGCGCGACCTGGCCCGCATCGAACGCGAGGACAGCCCGGGCGCCGGCCGGCGCAACACCCAGCTGACGGCCAGCCTGTCGCTGGGCGGCGCCGGCGCGCTGGCGGCGGGCTACTTCGATGCGCTCGCACTGGACGGCACGCGCGCACGCGTGGCCACCGCCTCGTACTCGCGCGCACTGGGCAGCCAGAGCTTCGTGTCGCTGAACATGAACAAGGCGATCGGCGGCGACGGCTACCTCGTGCAGCTGCAATGGACGCTGCTGCTGGGCGAGCGCGGCGCCGTGAGCGTGGTCGGCACGCGCGACCGCAACGGCTTCGGCCGCCAGCTGCAGTACAGCCGCACGCCGCCGCCCGCGGGCGGCCTGGGCTGGAGCCTGTCCTACGCCAACGGCGCGGGGCCCGACGACTACCGCCAGGGCAGCCTGACCTGGCGCGGCGACCACCTGCAGATGCAGGGCGGCGCCTATGCCCAGGGCGGGCGCAGCGCCACCTGGGCCGGTGCCAGCGGCTCCATCGTGGCCATGGACGGTGGCTGGTTCGCGGCCAACCGCGTCACCGACGCCTTCGCACTGGTCGCCACAGGCGTGCCCGACGTGCCCGTGCGCTTCGAGAACCAGCTGATCGGCCGCACCAACGCGCGCGGCCACCTGCTCGTGCCCAGCGTCAATGCCTACTACCCGGCG
>DATKFT010000439.1:0-9306 GCA_035544335.1 Pseudorhodoferax sp. | reverse complement strand
AGACGATGCCGTTCTCGCCGATCGTGATGCCCGTGGCATTGCCCGGGATCGTGATCTGCGGCGCGATCGGCAGGCCTTGCGCATTGGTCAGACGCCCGTCCAGCGACAGGCCGAGCTGGCCGGCGCGGGTGTAGGCGTTCTCGCCGTTGGGCAGTTCCACGTGCAGGAAGCCGTTGCCGACGATGGCCACGTCCAGATCGCGGCCGGTGGTCTGCAGGCTGCCGGTGGTGAACACCTTCTGCGTGCCGACCACGCGCGTGCCGTTGCCCAGCTGCACGCCACCGTTGGCGTTGCGGTTGTTGGCCATCTGCGCACCGGGCTGCTGCTCGACCGTGTAGAACAGGTCTTCGAAGACGACACGGTCGCGCTTGAAGCCCACGGTGTTCACGTTGGCCAGGTTGTTGGCGATGGCTTGCAGCTTGGCGTCCTGGGCCTGGACGCCGGTCTTGCTGACCCACAGGGCTGGATTCATGTCGATGCTCCTTGTCTTTCAGGGGGGCCGTGCGTCAATCGCGCATCAGCCGGTTGCCGTGCGAGGCCATGTCGTCGGCGGCCTTGAACAGCTTCATCTGCAGCTCGAAATCGCGGTTGAGCTGCAGCGTGGCGACCATCTCCTCGATCGGCGAGACGTTGCTGGCCTCCAGATGGCCGCCGCGCACCTTGACCTCGTCGCTGGGCGCCAGCGGCTGGCCATCGCGGGGGACCAGCAGGCCGGCTTCGTTCTTGCGCAGCGTGCCGGGCTCGGGCCGCACGAGCTTGAGCCGGTCGATGACCTGCATCTCCTGCGTGCCGATGGCCAGCGCGAGCACGCTGCCGTCGGCGCCGATCTCGTAGTGGCCGGAGGCCGGCAGCACGATGGGGCCGCCTTCGCCGACCACGGGACGCCCGGCCAACTGCAAGCGGCCTTCGGCGTCCAGCGAGAACGAGCCCGCACGCGTATAGGCCTCGCCATTGCCATCGGCGAGCGTGAACAGGCCGTCGCCGTCGATGGCCACGTCCAGCGTGCGGCCCGTGGCCGTGAGCGCACCATGGCGCATCTGCACGGTGTCCGCTTCCAGGCGCGCCATGTGGCGCGCGTCGTAGCCGAAGCCTTCCACGGCCTGGTGGGCCGCCATCTCCATGTCGGCGCGAAAGCCCGTGGTGCCGGCGTTGGCCAGGTTGTTGGCGCGCACCTGCTGGGCCTTGAGCGCACGCTCGGCCCCGGCCATCGCGGAGTAGATCAGTGCGTCCATGGCGCGCTCACACCGCCTGCATCAGCGACTGCATCATGTCGTTGGCGGTCGAGATCACCTTGGTGTTGGCCTGGTAGTTGCGCTGCGAGGTCATGAGGTTCACGAGCTCGGAGGTCATGTCCACGTTGGACTGCTCGATCGCGCCCACGGTCAACTGGCCAGCCATGCCCGTGCCCGGCGTGGCATACAGCGGCGTGCCCGAGGTGGCGGTGCTGGTCCAGCTCGTGTCGCTGACGGCCTGCAGGGACTGCTCGTTGGGGAAGGTGGCCAGCGCCAGCGTGCCGACCTTCTGCTTCTGGCCGTTGCTGTACTCGGCGATCACGGAGCCGTCTTCGGACAGCGTGACGTTCACGCGCGTGCCCGAGGCGTAGCCGTTCGGCGCGTTGACCGAGGGGCGCGAATCGCCGGCGTACTGCGTCGTGCCCGTGTAGTCCAGCGCGATGCTGAGCGGGTCGGCACCTGCCGGCGTCGTCGTCAGCGTCACGGCCGGGGGGGCGGCCAGCTGGCCGTCGGTACCGAAGGTCAGCACCTGCTGCTGTGCCGGTGTGAACGGCGCGCCGTCGAAGGTGTAGTGCACCGTGACCTCGTTGGTGTCGGTCTTCACGAAGTATTGCGTCACCGTGTGCTTGCTGCCCAGCGAGTCGTAGACCACCGAGACGTCCGAGCTGTTGTAGGTCTGCGGCAGCGTCGGATCGAAGGCGGCGGTCGGTGCGACCCAGTCCGAGGACAGGTTGCTGACTTAGGGCAGGCGCGTGGTGGCCTGGGCCGCCACCTGGCCGCTGGGCACCTGCAGGTCGCCCATGGCGCCCAGGCCGGCATCGGGCAGCGGCACGCCGGCCGCGTCGCGGATCACCGCGTAGCCCTGCATGCGGCGGTTGGAGGCGTCGACCAGGTAGCCGTTCTTGTCCGTGCCGAAGATGCCCACGCGCGTGTAGACCTCCACGCCCGAGTTGTCCTTGGCGACGAAGAAGCCGCGGCCCTGCACCATGGCGTCCAGCCCGCGGCCCGTGGTCATGGCGCCGCCGCCGATGTCGATGCTCTGCGTCAGCGAGCTGATCTGCGCGCCGGCCGGCGCCGTGCCCGCGTACAGCGAGGCGAAGTTGGCGCGCGTGGACTTGAAGCCGTAGGTGCCGGCGTTGGCGATGTTGTTGCTGATGGAGTCCAGCGAGGTGTTGATGGCGTTGATGCCGGACAGGGCGATTTCGAAGCTCATGGCGGTTCTCCTGTGGACTTCAGTTGGATGTGGTGGCCGGGCGGCCGTTGAAGCCGGTGATGTTGGAAGCCAGGATCTGGCCGACGCCGGACACCTGGGCCAGCGCCGCGCCGGCGCTGTTGATCTGCACGTTGGACAGCAAGCCGGTGACCTGCGTGGCGGGGGTCTCGCCGCCACTCGTGGTCACGCTCATGGTGTAGGTGCCGGGCGGCAGGTTCAGCGCGGCCGGATCCAGGGACGTGCCGACATGGCCGGCGGCGCGCGTGCCCAGTTCGATGGTCTTTTTGTCGCCGGTGGCGCTGGTCAGCGTCAGCGTGGTCTTGGTGCTGGGGCTGGTCAGCGTGAAACCGACGTCCACGGGAGCGTCGGCCAGTTCCACCTGGCTGCTCTGCACGGTGACCTGCGAGCCGACCTGGCCGCCCAGCGTCATGACCTGCAGGCTGGCCAGCGCCGAGGTCTGGTTGCTGCCCTGGCCGGCCAGGGCCTGCAGCGCCTCCATCTGGCTCAGCTGCGTGAGCTGGCCCACGAAGGCCGCCGGGTCGGTCGGCTCCAGCGGGTTCTGGTTCTTGATCTGCGCGACCAGCAGCTTGATGAACAGGTCGGACACGCTGCCGCCGCCGCCGAGCGCGCTCGAGATCGCATCGGGGTTGTTGCCGGCCTTGTTGCCGGTGGTCTGGTTGTTGACGGTGGTGGTCATGGTTTTCAGCTTTCTCCGAGGCGCAGCAGCGACTGCTGCATGCCCTTGATGCGGCTCAGCACTTCGACATTGGTCTCGAAGGCCCGCGAAGCCGACAGCATGTCGGTCATCTCCGCGACGGAATTGACGTTGGGGTAGAACACCTCTCCCTCGGCGTTGGCGAGCGGGTGGTCCGGCTCGTGCGCACGGCGCAGCGGCTCGGGGCTTTCGACCACATCCAGCACCTGCACGCGCGCGCCGGCCGACTGGCCGCCCGCGCCGGGCTGGTCGATGGCCGCGAACACCGGCTTGCGCGCGCGGTAGGCGTCGACCTCGGTGCCGGACGCGCTCTGCGCGTTGGCCAGGTTGCTGGAAATGGCGTTGAGGCGCACGGTCTGGGCCGTCATGGCCGAGCCGGCGATCTGGGCGATGGCGCGAAAACTCATGTGCAAACTCCTTGAACCAATGTGCTGCGGGCCTGGTGCACAGCACGAAGCCGGACCGCAAGCCACTGCTCCGAAGGCCGCGGAGCGGGCCATGCCAGCAGACGCCGCGGAACGGGCTCTGCCCGGCCGCCGGCGGCGCCCCTGGAGGGGGATGGGATGTCTACACGCAGTGAGACATCCAGACGGGGTGGTCGCATCATTGGCCCGAGATGGCCTTGTGCAGGCCCTTGAGCTTCATGTCGACGAAGCGCAGGCTGACCTGGAAGTCGGCCGCGTTCTGCGCGAACGTGGCCTGCTCGACGCCGAGCTCGACCGTGTTGCCGTCCTGCGCGGCGTGCTGCGGCAACCGGTACAGCAGATCCGGTGCACCGGCGCCAGTGTCCAGTGCGAGCGTGGCATCGTCGCCGCCGGCGCGGCGCAGCGCGGCGGCGAAGTCGATGTCGCGCGCCTTGTAGCCCGGCGTGCTTTCGTTGGCCAGGTTGGATGCGAGAACCTTGGTACGATCCGCCCGCAGCCGCAAGGCATCCGCATGCAGGCCCAGAGCCTTGTCGAATTGAAGTCCCATCACATCCCCTTTCGTCGTCTGTTGTGGTCGTGCGCGCTGGCCGTCGGCCTGCCGCTGTCGGTGCTGGCGGCCACGCCCGCGCGGGTCGAGGACCTGGTCGAGCAGGCCGCCCGCGACTGGCTGGTCGAGCAATCCGACCAGCGCGGACTGGTCGAGCCCGTGTTCGAGCTCAAGGCCATCGCGCGCCAGCCGCAGCCCTTGCCGCCCTGTGCTAACACCTTGACGGTGGACGCGCTGGACACGCGCACGCTCGCGCGCATGCGATTTGCGCTCGTCTGTCCCGGCACCGACGGCTGGCAGCGCGAGTGGAGCGTGCGCGCTGCCGTCTCGGCGCTCGTGGTGGTGGCCACGCGCGAGGTGCCGGCCAACAGGCCGCTCAAGGCCGAGGACCTGGGCATCGAACGCCGCCAGCTCAGCGACCTGGCCGGCGCGGTCATGCTGCCCGAGGACGCGATCGAACAGTCCAGCAGCCGCACGCTGCGCGCCGGCCAGCCCTTGCATGTGCGCTGGCTGGCCGCTCCCATGGTGGTGCGGCGCGGCGACAGCGTGTCCATCGTCGCGCGCAACGCGGGCATCGAGGTCAGCGCAGCCGGCGAGGCGCTGGAGAACGGCCGGCAGCGCCAGATCGTGCGCGTGCGCAACAGCTCCACGGGCAAGGTGATCCGTGCCAGGGTGCTGGACGAAGGGCTGGTCGAACCAGAAAACATGGGCGCTTCCGGCAGGTGATTCATTCGCGCACCCCGCGTGCCTGCACCTGGCGTGCCACGCGGCTGAGCTTGGACGCGTAGTCCGGATCCGTGGCGTAGCCGCCGCGCGCCAGCGCCTGTGCGAAGGCCTCGGCATCGCCGCCGACGTTGAGCGCGTTCTGGTAGCGCGGGCTGGCCTGCAGCAGCTGGGCGTAGTCGCGGAAGGCGCTCGCGGCGTCAGGGTAGGCGCGGAAGGACTCGGCCGACTTCTGCGCATCGCCGTTCTGGTATTCGGTGGTCAGTGCCTGCACACTGGCGCCGCGCCAGCCGCCGCTGGCCTTGATGCCGAACAGGTTGTGGCTGTCGCTGCCATCGGCACCGCGCAGCGGCCGCCGGCCCCAGCCCGATTCCAGCGCCGCATGCGCGGCCACGAGCTCGGGCGCGACGCCGAGTGCGGCGCCGGCCTCGCGTGCCCAGGGGCCGATGGATTGCAGGAAGTCCTGCTGCGCGGCGACTGGCACGGCCGGGCCGGTCGCCGGCGCGGGGGCCAGGCGCGTGCCGGCCGCTGCAGCCGCAGCGGGTTCGGAAGGGGCAGGCTGCAGCATCGCCTGCAGTGCCGCGGCGCGGTGCATGAGGCCCTGGGCGCCGAGCGCGGGCAGCTCGCTGGTGGCCCAGCCGTTCTGCACGAGGTCGTGGATCTCGGCGTGCGCGCTGCGCATGGCCTGCGCGAAGCTGGCACCCTGCTGGCCGCCATAGCCGGGCAAGGGCTGCGTGGCCGTGGCCGCACGCAAGGTGGTCGGTGTGAACTCAGGCGTTCGCATAGAGGCTGTCCTGTGGACCATGCAGCACGCGTGCAAACAGCGCCTGCTGTTCTGTCAGCAGGCGGGCATTGCGCAGGTTGCGCTCCTTGCAGTCGCGCACGGCATCCTCCAGCCGCTCCCAGAGCGCCTGGACTGCGGCGCGGCCCGAGGAGGGCCACAGCGCGAGCAGCATGGCCACGTCGGCCGTGCCGCTGGCACCCGCGAGCCGCGCGAGCAGCTCGCTGCGCAGCTGGCGCCGCCCATCGAGGCGTTCGACGACGGCCACGATGCGCTCGGCCAGCGCCTGCAGCGCCGTGCCGTCGTGCTGCAGTGCACCGGCGAACTGCTGCTCCAGCAGATCGGCCAGCACGGCGTAGTCGTCCAGGTCCGCCTGCACGTCGCGCAGGAGCCGCTCCGCGGCCGGGCGCGGCAGCGATGCGGTGGCGCCCGGTGTGCGCGCCCGTTCGGCGGTGGCGGTCTTCATCCGTGGTTCCCGTGGTAGCGCGTGATGAGCTGCGCGAGCTTGGCCGCGTCGAAGTCGATGTCGCCGCGCTCGAGCGCGGCGCGGATCTCGGCCACCTTGGCGGCATCGATCTCGGGCATCTGCTGCAGTTGGGCACGCGCCGTGCGCAGCAACGCGCCGGCGGCCGATGCGGCAACGCCCGACGCCGCCACGGAGGGCACCACCGCCGCGGGCGCGACCGGTGCGGCCGGGGCGGCGGGCGCCGCGGCAGGCGTTCCGGTGCTCGTGATCTTCATGCGCGGTCCTCGCGTTGTGATGTCATGGCGTCCATCCCTAGCGCACGCCCAGGCGCTCGCGCAGGGCCTGCAGCGCACCGCGCTCGGGGACCACCACGTCGGCGCCGGGCGCGAATTCCGAAGTCGCGGCGGGCGGGCCGAACATGTCGCGGATGGCCTGGGCGTGCTGGGCGGTCAGCACCAGCAGCTCGATGCGGCGGTTCACATCGGCCTCGGGCAGGCTGTTGTTCATGGGCGCGCGGTCGGCCATGCCGACCACCTGCAGCACGCTGGTGGTCGGCATGCCGCCGGCCATCATGTGAAAGCGCGCCGCCATGGCGCGGTTGTTGGACAGCGACCAGTTCGACAGCGCACCCGGATAGGTCTCGATGCCGCTGAACGGCGTGGAGTCGGTGTGGCCCACGACCAGCAGCTGGTTCTCGACCTGCGCGAACAGCGGGCCGAGCCGGCGCAGCAGCATGCGGAAACGCTCGCTCGGGAACGCGTTGCCGCGCTCGAACATGCCCACGCGGTCGGTGTCGTGCAGCAGCACGCGCAGGCCATAGGGGGTGATGATGGTCTGCAGGTTGCTCTGCAGGCCCGTGTCCTCGGCCAGCTTGGCGATGACGGCCGACAGCTCGCGCAGGTCGGCGACGGATTCGTAGCGCCGCGTCTCGACGGGCGGCTGGACCTTGTGCGGCTGCTCGGGCTTGGTGGTGTCGCCGTTGGTGAAGGCCTTGCGCGGCTGCAGCTGCTCGCTCTGTGCGGGCACCGGCTCGCGCGGGATCAGGCTGCCCGGCTTGCGTTCCAGGCGCGCGATCAGGCTGCCGCCGTCCTCGAACATCTTGCCGCCCTGGGCGCGCCGCACTTCTTCGGCCGCTTCCTCGGAACTGCGCGCGGCCAGGATCCACAGCACCAGGAACAGGCACATCAGCGCCAGCACGAAGTCGGCGAACGCGACTTTCCAGGCGCCGCCATGCGCTTCGTCGTGTCCTTTCTTGGACACCTTCTTGACGATGGTGGCGTGGCCCTTGTCGCGGCCGGCGGCAGCGGTGTTCATGCTCTGTCGCTCGCGCGCCGCGTGGGCTCGGGTTCGGCGTCGCCGCCGGTCAGCGCATTGATCCAGCCTTCGAGCTTGGCGAAGCTGGGCTTGGTGTTGAGTTGCACCAGTCGGCGGCCCGCATCGATGGCCAGCAAGGCCGGCTTGCCGGCCACATGGGTGACGATCACGACCTTGACGATCTCCAGCATGGACTGCTCCTCGGCCACCAGCTGCTTCATCATGTTGCACATGGGATCGAGCAGGCAGTAGCACATGAAGATGCCGATGAAGGTGCCGACCATGGCCGCGCCGACCTTGGCCGCGACCTCGGCCGAGCCGGCACCTTCGCCGATGGCGGCCATGGTCATCACGATGCCCAGCACTGCGGCCACGATGCCGAAGCCGGGCATGGCCTCGGCGATCTTCTGCAGCGACTTCTGCGGCTGGTTCAGCTCCTCGTGGATGGCTTCGATCTCGTGGTCGAGCACGCCTTCGAGTTCGTGCGCGCTGATCTTGCCCATGGCCATCAGGCGGAAGTTGTCGACGATGAAGGCCAGCAGCTTGGGGTCTGCCAGCACCATGGGGTAGCGCTTGAACATCTCGCTCTCTTGCGGCGCTTCCACATGCGCGTCCAGCGCCTTGAGGCCGCCGGCGGCGGTCTGCAGCAGCTCGTACATCAAGAGCAGCAGCTGGCGGTGGAATTCCTGGGCGTTGCGCCGCTTGCCCAGGCTGTGGCGCACCTGCAGCCAGAGTTCGCTGAGCACGTGCTTGGGGTTGCCGATCACGAGCGCGCCCAGGCCGGCGCCGCAGATGATGATGATTTCCACCGGCTGCCAGATCACGCCGAGCTGGCCGCCGTGGAACATGAAGCCGCCGAACACGGTGATGGCGATGATGAAAAGGCCGAGAAGGAACTGCATGGTGTGACTTTCGCGTCAGGCTTCCTTGAGGAAGTCCTTCATCTTGCGCAGCGCGCCCTTGTTGATCTGGCACACGCGGGCGTCGGTCAGGTTCAGCACGGCGGCGATTTCCTTGAGGCTCAAATCGAATTCGTAGTAGAGCTGGACGATGCGCTGCTCGCGCGCGTCCAGCACCGACAGGGCCTGCTCGATGCTGCGCCGGGTCATCAGCGCGGCCTCGGGCGACTGGCCCTGGGACGGCATGCGGTGCAGCTCTTCCACGATCTCGTCGAAGCTCACGAGCATCTCGGCGTTCTCGGCCAGCCGGTGTTCCTGCAGTTCGCCGGCGCTGATGTCCAGCTCGGCCTGCAGTTCGGCCTCGCTGGGTGCGTGGCCGAGCTTGCGCGTCAGCGCGCGTTCGGCGTCGCGCAGCTTGTGGCTGTCCTGGCGCACGCTGCGGGGGCGCCAGTCCTGGCGGCGCAGCTCGTCCAGGATGCTGCCGCGCACGCGCAGTGCCGCGTAGGCGCCGAATTTCTCGTCCGGCGTGCCGTAGCGGCGCAGGGCCTCGAGCAGGCCCATCAGGCCGATCTGCTCCATGTCCTCGCGGTCGATGGCACCGCCGACCTGCGAGGACAGCTGGCGCGTGATGCGCTTGACCAGAGGCAGCCAGGCGAGCAGATGCTGCTGCTCGAGCGCCGCCACGCCGCGTTCGGCGGCGTTCTGGAGCTCGGCGTATCCGTCGCGCAGGTCCATGGTCATTCGATGATCAGTTTGCTGATCAAGGCTTCGTCGAAGGGCTGCTCGATGCCGTCGTCGGCGTAGCGCGCCTTGTACGCAGCGTTGACCTCGGTGGCCAGCTGCTCGATCGTGAGCGCGGACGCCTTGTCCAGCGTGTACGCCGACAGCGCCTTGACGGTCACGCTGCGCAGCAGCGGCAGCTGGTCCTTGACGGCCTTTTCCTTGACGGGATCGCTGGCCTTGAAGACCAGGTCCACCGCCATGTAGTGCG
>DATKFT010000438.1:0-3501 GCA_035544335.1 Pseudorhodoferax sp. | reverse complement strand
GCACCTGCGACACCTTGGGCTGGGTCATGCCCGTGATCGCCGCCGCCTCGGTCTGGCTCAGACCGCGCTGGTCGATCAAGGTATTGAGCTTGAGCGCAAGCGCGGCCTTGGCCGTCAGTTCCTCGGCATCGTCAAAGCCTAGATCCATCAGCACGTTGTCGGTGCCTTGGGGATGCTCATTGCGAATCATCACTTTCTCCCGCTCGCCCCGTGACGGGCGAGCACTGCTTTCAGCCGCTTCTCGATCAACTCCACGTCCGGCTGCGGCGTGGCGATGCCGGACTTGGACTTCTTCTGGAACGCATGCAGCACATGCACCGCATCGCCCACCTTCACGGTGTAAACCGCCCGGAAGGTATCGCCCCGGTGGTCTTCCACAAGTTCGTACACGCCAGAGCCCAGCCCCTTCCAAGGCTTGGCCGAATCCGGCGTACTGCCCAACTGGACGATGAACAGCGCCACGCCCATGTCCTTCTGCACGTCGATGGGAAAGTCCTTGAAGTCCTTTTTCGAGGAGCCTTCCCAGTACAGCAGCTTTCGTTTCTGCTCCATGATTATATCCGTTCAGGTATAGATCGCAAGAGCCCGAATTGTCGTTTCAGCGGTACAACAATTCGGGCTAGCTGTTCAGGCGGTCGCTGCCTCGGCCGGCGCGCTGCGTCGAGTTCCTGCGATGGCCTGGCGCCGGTTTGCCACCAGCTCGGCCGCTGCGCGCACCGGCGCATCCTCGGTGTGGACGTAGCGCATGAACATGGCCACGGTCTTGTGCGCCGTCAGCGCCATTCCCACCTTGACCGGGATGCCCGAGTTAGCAATGTCGGTGGCCGAGCGGTGCCGAACGCCGTGCGTACCCACATGGGTCACGCCAGCGCGCTTGAGGATGCGCGTCCAGCCACCGTAATACTCGCCCGTGGTCATATGCTGTCCCGGATGGTTGGGGGACGGGAACACATGCGGGCAGCCATCCTGGCGCGGTGCGGTGGACAGCAGCCGGCAGGCTTCATCGCTCAAGGGCTTGGACATGCCGCCAGTCTTGCTGTCGGGCCAGACCACACGCCTGTTCTCCAAGTCCACCCAATCCCACTGCAGCGTGACGATCTCCGAGCGGCGGGCCGCAAACTCGAATTGCAGCCGGATCGCCAGCGGAAGAACCGCATGGTCTAGGCCCAGCCCGTCGGTTTCCAGAAAATCGAGATGCCGGAACAGCTTGCCCATTTCCTCATCGCTGATGAGGTGCGTGGCCTTGCCATCGGGGTAGGTCGGGACATGGCGGCACGGATTGGTGCCGTCAGGCCGGTAGCCCCACACCTCGGCCAAGTTGAACATCTTGCGCATCACGCTGAATGTGCGGTTCGCCTCGGCCGGCTTGTGCGCCATCTTCTTCATCGTTCCGGCCACATCTGGGCGCTTCACGTCCTGCACCTTCATGCGACCCAGCATCGGGATGATGTTGCGGTCGATGACGCCTTGGTAGCCGTCCTGCGTGCTGGGCTTGTTGCGCTGCTTGGAGTGATCCTCCATGAACTTCTCGCACAACTCCTTGACCGTGGGGGCCTTGCGCGCCGCTGCCTTGTCGGCGGCCGGGTCGCTGCCCCGGCGCACCTGCGCCAGCCACTCCTGCGCCAGCGAGCGGGCTTGCTCGACGGTCAGTTCCCCGAACAGGCCCAGGGCGGGCTTGCGCCGCTCACCGGCGTTCGTGCGGTACTGGAGCATGAACACCTTGCGGCCGGCTGGTGTAATCTTGCACAGGAAGCCGGGCACCAGCGTGTCCCGGAGTTCGACGGCCTGAGCCTGGGGTTGCGCCGCCTCAACAGCGGTCTTGGTGAGCTTGGTTTTCGCCATGATGACTCCTCGGAAAGACCCGTTTCCCAGGAGCCTCATAGGGGCCAGCAGAGGGGAAGCCGGGTCAGGTTTCGGAAAGCACCGGCATATGTTGAACTCGCCTAAGTTATTGATAAACCTGCTGTATCGGGCTTCGGCGTAGTCCAGCGAAGTTCGGTGCTGGAGTCATGGTGAAATGAAAAAACCGCCCCTCGGGGCGGTTTTTTTGCCTGCGCGAAGCCCTGCGGTGGGGCCCGCGAACGGCTGGCACTCGAAGACACGGCGACGCTGTGCATGGCATGGCCCATGACCTGCGGGCCGCGCGGGTCCGTGCCCGGTGCCCGCGATGCGCCAGGCAGCCACGCGTGCGGCCTCGGCACTTGCAGTGCGGCGTCGATACCGATGGAGGCGGCCCGCCCGACCCTGCCACGCAGGGCCGCGTCCGACGGCCCGTCGGGGGCTGTGCCGCCTGAGCCGGGCGCAAGCCCCGGAACGAGGGGATGCGGGGCTAGGACAGGGCTGCTTCGCGCAGCGCCTGCTGCGACGCGGCGCTGTCGCCGCGCTGCTCGGCCAGGGCGGCCAGTGCGCGCCAGGCGTTGCGCTTGAGGCCGCTGTCCTGCAGGCGCGCAGGGGCCTGGGCCAGCAGCAGCTGGGCCTTGCCCCACAGCTGGTGGCGCAGGCAGGCGATGCCCGCGAGGTACTGCAGCTCCGGGCTCTCGGGGTGCTGGCGCTGCGCGGCCTCGATGCGCTCGAGCCACTGCAGATCGCTGGCGCCGGGCTCGGCACCGAAGCCCTCCTCCAGCGCCTGGATCAGCTTGACGAGCACCGCTGCCTCGTCCTGCAGGCGCGGCGCGCGCAACAGCTCGTCCCAGACCGGCAGCAGCCATTGGCGCGACAGCGCCACGTCGCCCTGCAGCATGGCCAGGCGCTGGCCCGCGCAGATCGCGACATCGGGCATGGTCCGCTCGCCGGGCTCCAGCTGCGCCCAGGCGCGCTGCAGCTGGACCGGATCGTGGGCGCCCTGGATCAGTTCCAGGGCCAGGCCCTTCAGGATCAGGTGCGCGGCCTCGGGCGAGAACGCGCGGTGCTTGGCCAGCAGGCGCGCCGTCTCCAGGGCCGGCAGGGTCTGGCGCGACAGGCGCGTCGCCTTCAGGCGGGCCCGCAATGCCAGCGTGCGCCGCGAGGCGCCCTGCGGCATCTCGTCCAGCCATTGCAGCGCGGTCGCCGGGTCGCGGTCGGCCAGGGCCCAGCGTGCGGCCTGCAGCTGCACGCCTTCACGCGTCTCCTGGGCGTCGCGGCCCGTGGTCTCGGCCAGCAGCTGCTGCAGATGGGTTTCGCGCGTCGTGCGGTCCTGCAGCGCGTGCGCGCTCTCGGCGGCCACCAGATGGGCCGTGGCGCGCAGCTTGCCCGCGTGCTGGACCGCATGGCCTCCGGCGGCCAGCGCCTCTTCCTGCTGCAGGGCGGCCTCGGCGGCCTTGCGCGCCCGCAGGAAGCGCCCGGCCTGCTGGTGCGTCAGCGCATCCAGCACGGCCGCATGCATCGCGCGCTCGCGCTGCTGCACGCGCCAGCGCTGCGCCTGGCGCGGCATCGAGAACAGGGCGGACAGGCCGCGCAGCGCCAGATGCAGCAGCACGAAGCCCAGGGCCAGCACCGCCACCACGAGGTTCAGCGACAGGTCCA
>DATKFT010000437.1:0-1542 GCA_035544335.1 Pseudorhodoferax sp. | reverse complement strand
GATCTGCGCCAGCGCCTTCATGCGTGCGGGCCGGCCGATCATGCGCAGGTGCAGGCCGATGGAGAGCATGCGCGGTGCGTGCGCACCTTCCAGCGCGAGCCAGTCGAAGGCGTCGCAGCAGTACTCGGCGAACTGGCCGGCCGTGGCGAAGCGCTGGGTGTGCTGGAACTGCATGTCGTTGGTGTCGAAGGCATAGGGCAGCACCAGGTGGCGGCGGCCGGCTGCACCCGCCGGCACGAAGTAGGGCAGGTCGTCGTTGTAGGCGTCGCTGTCGTAGAGAAAACCGCGCTCGGCCAGCAGTCCGCGCGTGGCCGGCGTGCAGGCCGAGCGCGTGTGCCAGCCCACGGGGCGCTTGCCGCAGGCGGCCTCGAACGCGCGGATGCAGGCGTCCATGTCGGAGGCCTCGCGCTCGGGCGCCATGCCGGCATGGCTTTCCCAGCGCCAGCCATGGGCCGAGAGTTCGTGGCCGCGCGCCACGGCGTCCTGCGCGAGCCAGGGGCTGCGCTCGACGGCACGGCCGCAGGCGCTGACCGTCATGGGGGCGTCCCAGCGCGCGAAGGTGTCGGCGATGCGCCACCAGGCCGCGCGCGTGCCGTACTCGAAGTGGCTGTCGATGCAGGGGTCCCAGCCCGTGCGCGGGTCGATCACCTCGTAGACCGACTCGTTGCGTGCGTCGCCGTCGGCGACCGAGAACTCCGCGCCCTCCTCGAAGTTCAGCACGAAGGACACGGCGACGCGGGCCTGGTTCGGCCAGGCCACGGCAGGTGGGCGGTTGGCGTAGCCGGTGAAGTTGCGCGGAGTCATTGCGCCACCTCCGAAGCCTGGCCCATGGAACGAGGGCCGTGTAGTCGGTGGCCAGCGCCATGCGCGCTGGCGTCGATCCCCGCTGCGCGGGGCCCCTCGCCGCGTGCGCTCATGGCTCGGCCTTGATGTTGCGTTCCTTGACCACCTTGGCCCAGCGCGTGAACTCGGCGTTCAGGTAGTCGCGGGACTCCTGCAGCGTCATGCTGGCCACCTCGCCGCCCGTGCCCTCGACGCGGGCACGGAAGTCCTGCGTCTGGGCCATGGCGCGCAGTGCGGCGTTGAGCTTTTCCAGGATGGGCGCGGGCGTCTTGGCCGGTGCCAGCAGCATGTACCAGGACACGAACTCGAAGCCCGGCAGCCCGGCCTCGGCCACCGTGGGCACACCGGGCAGCTGCGGCGAGCGCTGGGCGCTCGTGATCGCCACGCCCTGGAGCTTGCCGCTTTTCACGAGCGGCAGCGAGGAGGTGATGATGTCCACGGACAGCGCCACGCGGTCGGCCATCACGTCCTGCAGCGCGGGCGCCGCACCCTTGTAGGGCACGTGCAGCATGTGCGCGCCCGACATGGATTCGAGCAGCGCCGCGCCCACGTGGCTGGTGGTGCCCACGCCCGAGGAGGCGTATTGCAGCGCGTCGGGCTGGGCCTTGGCCAGCGCGAGCAGGTCCTGCATGGTTCTGCCCTTGAGCGCGGGGCCGGTCACCACCACGCTCGGCACCTTGGCCACCACGCCCACGGGCA
>DATKFT010000436.1:0-10897 GCA_035544335.1 Pseudorhodoferax sp. | reverse complement strand
GCCGCGGCCGTCCAGCTTCAACCGCATCTACCTGTTCGCCGGCGGCGGCCTGTTCATCGTCTACGAGATCTGCCTGGCGCTCTCGCTGGGCCTGGCCGCCAACCGCGCCCAGGCGCTGGAGCTCGGCATGATCAACTACCTGTGGCCCTGCCTGACCATCGTGGCGGCCGTGGCCTGGGGCCAGCAGCGCGGCAGCCTGCTGCTGGTGCCTGGCGTGGCCTTGAGTTTCCTGGGCCTGGTCTGGATCCTGAAGGGCGACGGCGACTGGTCGCCTGCCGCGCTGCTGGCCAACGCCGGCGGCAACCCGCTGGCCTACGGCCTGGCCGCGGCCGCCGCCCTGCTGTGGGCCCTGTACTCCGTGCTCACGCGGCGCTACGGCGGCGGCAGGAGCGGCATCCCGCTGTTCCTGCTCGGCACCGCGCTGCTGTTGTGGCTGCTCTACGCGTGGAGTCCCGAGCCGGCCCTGCGCTTCACGCCCGCCGCCGCGCTGCAGGTGTGCGGGCTCGGCGCCTGCATGGCCCTGGCCTACTCGTGCTGGAACCACGGCATCCAGAAGGGCAACCTCACGCTGCTGGCCGTGGCCTCGTACTTCACGCCCGTGCTGTCGGTGCTGCTGGCCAGCGCCTGGCTCGGCGTGGCGCCCTCCTCCGCGTTCTGGACCGGCGTGGCCCTCGTGACGGTGGGCTCGCTGGTCTGCTGGTACGCCACGCGCGCGCGCAGGCTCGCCTGAATGCTCAGGGCGCGGCGCGGTCCGGCAGCAGCAGGATCTTGCCGATGCTCTGCCCCGACTCCATGCGCCGGTGTGCCTCGCCGGCCTGCGCCAGCGGGTAGCTGCTGTCGATCACGGGCCGGACCGTGCCGGCCGCCAGCGCATCGAGCCAGCGCTCGGCGAAGCGCCGAACCATGGCCTGCTTGACCTGCGGCGGGCGCGACTTCATGACCGTGCCGAAGATCTGCAGGTGGCGCAACAGCAGCGCGTCCATCGGCAAGGCCGCGCCCTCGGTGCCACCCAGCAGGCCCACGACCACCAGGCGCCCGCCGACCGCCAGCGAGCGGACGTTGCGCGCCAGGTAGGGCGGG
The DNA here is from genome assembly GCA_035544335.1 of Pseudorhodoferax sp. Lineage (GTDB taxonomy): Bacteria > Pseudomonadota > Gammaproteobacteria > Burkholderiales > Burkholderiaceae_C > Pseudorhodoferax. Next base: position 9,817 of record DATKFT010000436.1, on the reverse strand, counting down.
CCGATGAAGTCGATCACCACATCGACACCCTGCCCGCCTGTGTGCTCCGCCACCACGGCCTGGAAATCCTCGCTGCGGTGGTCGATCACCGTGTCCGCGCCGAAGCCCAGGACCGCGGCGCGCTTGTCTGCACCCGCCGTGGCGAACACGCGCGCGCCGGCCGCGTGCGCGAGCTGCACCGCGGCCGAACCGACGCCGCCCGCTGCCGCATGGACCAGTACCGACTCGCCGGCCTGCAGGCGGGCCAGATGGAACAAGGCCTCGTGCGCGGTGACGAACACCTCGGCCACGGCGCCGGCTTCGACCAGCGGCAGCCGCTCCGGCACGTGCATGGCCATGCGGTGGTCGATGCGCGAGAGTTCGGCATAGGCGCCGCCACCGACGATGCCCATGACCCGGTCGCCGATGGCGAAGCCCTGCACCTGCGGTCCCAGCGCCACCACCGTGCCGGCGATCTCCAGGCCCATGGTCTCGGCGTCGCCGAACTGGGCGCGGCCGTAGGCGCCCTTGCGGTGCGAGATGTCGGCCCGGTTGACCCCGATCGCGGCGTTGCGCACCAGCAGGTCGTGGGGCCGGACCTGCGGCCGCGCGATCTCGCGGACCACGAGCACCTCGGGCCCGCCGAAGTTGTCGAACGCTATGGCTTGCATGGTTTGGCTTGTCATGGCGTCGCAGCTTAAGGCCGGAAGATGCCTCGAAAGCGCAGCGATTTCTCCTTATAGTGATGCAAATTTGCAGCACACCACCGGCCATGAACTGGGACGACACCCGCATCTTCCTCGCGCTGACCCGCACGCCTTCGCTGCGGGCTGCGGCACGCAGCCTGGGGGTGGACCAGGCGACCGTGGGGCGGCGCCTCTCGGCGCTGGAGGCCCAGCTCGGCACGAAGCTGCTGCTGCGCGCCAAGGACGGCTACCTGCTCACCGCGGCCGGCGAGGCGGCACTGGGGGCGGCACGGCGCATGGAGGCCGCGGCCCTGGACCTGCGCAGCAAGATCGAAGGCCAGGACGAGAGCCCGGGCGGCCTGGTGCGCGTGACCAGTGCCGACTCGATCGCCATCGAATTCCTGCTGCCCGCCATCGAACGCCTGCAGCAGCGCTGGCCCAACATCCGCGTGGACCTGGAGGTCTCCAGCCAGCTGCTGAGCCTGGGCCGCCGGCAGGCCGACATCGCCTTGCGCAACGTCCGGCCCGAGGCGCCGGATCTCGTGGTCCGCCGGGTGGCGTCGTGGCCCGTGGGCCTGTTCGCCAGCCCCGCGTATCTCGCACGCTTCGGCGAGCCCGTGCCCGACGACGCACTGCGCGGCCACCAGCTCGTGGCCTACGGCCCGTACCTGGCGCAGCGGCCGCATGCGACCGTGGTCGAGGTACCGGCGCAGCAGGCCAGGATCGCCATGGCGGTCAACTCCAGCCTGCTGCTGCGCAAGGCCGTGGCCGCCGGCATCGGCCTCGGAGAGATGCCCGTGCGCATGGGCGAACGCGAAGGCCTGGTCCGCATCTGGCCCCAGCGTCGCCGCGCGAACGACCATGAGGTCTGGCTGGTCATGCATCCCGACCTGCAGCGCACCGCCAGGGTCCGGGCCACCGCAGAATTCCTGTCCGACGCACTGTGCGACGCCGCCACCTGAACCCGCCCCGACCGAGGTCTCGCAACATGACGACATTCCGATCCCTGGCGCTGGCGGCCCTGCTCGGCCTTTCCAGCCTGTCCCATGCCCAGCCCAGCGTGCAGGTCGGCTTCTCGCCCGAGGGTTCGGCGCGCCAGCTCGTGCTGGACACCATCGCCGGCGCGCAGACCAGCATCCAGATGCTGGCCTACGCCTTCCAGGCGCCCGACATCGCGCAGGCGCTGGCCGACGCGAGCCGGCGCGGCGTGCAGGTGCGCATCGTGGTCGACAAGAAGCGCAACCGGGGCAAGACCAGCCGCGCGGCCATGGACCTCGTGACGCGCCACGGTGTGGCGCTGCGCACCAACGACCACTTCCACATCCACCACGACAAGACCATCATCGTGGACGGCCACACGGTGGAGACCGGGTCCTTCAACTTCGCGCCCTCGGCCGAGACGCTCAACTCCGAGAACGTGGTCGTGATCCGCGGCATGCCCGAGGTCGCCCGCCAGTACAGCGCGCACTGGCAGTCGCGCTGGGATCTGGGCCAGCCCTATCCCGCGCGCTGAGCGGTCCTCACGCCTGGGCCAGCTCCCAGAGCACCTGCGCCAGCACGCGCGCGCCGCAGCCGGCGTCCTCGCGCGTGATGGACTCGCCTTCGTTGTGCGTGATACCCAGGTGGCAGGGGATGAAGACCATGGCCGAGGGGCACACCGCGTGCAGGTAGCGCGCGTCGTGCCCCGCGGCCGACAGGATGTCCATCGCTTCCAGCCCGAGCGCAGCCGCGGCCCCGTGGATCCGCGCGCGCATGGCCTGCGGAAACTCCAGCGACATGGCGCTGGACAGCTCCTCGACCTGCACCGTGCACGGCCCCGCATGCGCCTGGCACAGCGGCGCGATGGCGTCTCCCAGGCTGCGCAGCAGCGCGGAGCTCGGATGGCGCAGGTCGATCGAGAACACCACCTGGCTGGGCACCACGGACGGCGCGTTCGGTTCGACCGAGAAGCGCCCCACCGTGAACTTGGTGATGTCCTCGGCGTCGTGCAGCTGCGCGCGCAGCGCCGCGAGCATGTCCATGGCCGCCAGCAGCGCGTCGCGGCGCTCGGCCCGCGTGGAGGTGCCCGCATGCGAGGCCTCGCCCTGCACCGTGACGCGGAAGGTCCGCTTGCCCTGGATGCCCGTCACGACGCCGATCGGCACCTGCTCGCGCTCCAGGAGAGGGCCCTGCTCGATGTGGGCCTCCACGTAGGCATGGACCGCGCCGCCCAGCGCACGTTCCGGCAGCGCGGCCAGGGCTGCGCGCGTGTCGCGCAGGGCCTGCGCGACCGTCGTGCCCTCGGCATCGCGCACGGGCGCGATGTCCTCCAGCGTGCGCGCGCCCGCAAACACGGCCGAGCCCATCATGCCCGGCGCGAAGCGCGAACCCTCCTCGTTCATCCAGGCCACGACCACGATGTCGCGTGCGGGGCGCCTGCCCGCCGCATGGATGGCCTCGCAGGCCTCCAGCGCCGCGAGCACGCCGTACACGCCGTCGTACCTGCCGCCCGTGGGCTGGCTGTCCAGGTGCGAGCCCGACAGCACGGGCGGCCCGTCCGCGACCGTGCCGCGCAGCGTGAGGAACACGTTGCCCGCGGCATCGCGCGAAGGCGCCATGCCGATGGCCTCGCCCCAGGCGACGAGCTGGCGGCAGGCCGCGGCATCCTCGGCGGACAGCGCCTGCCGGTTGACGCCGCCGCGGCCGGTCGCGCCGATCTGCGCCAGCGCCTCGTGGCGCGCCCACAGGCGCTGGTCCGACACGCAGGATGCGATGGACGCAGGCACTGGGGTACCCGCGGGAGTACCTTCGCGCTGCGCGCTGCGGTGCTGAGCACCTGGGGGCGGCCCGGCGGTGCTCATGAGGTCTTCATGATCTGGGCCGGCTGCGCGCGCGCATCGCGCGGCAGCCAGCGTTTCTGCGCCACGGACGCGAGGAAGTCGCCCACGAGCTGGTTGAACAGCGCGCTCTCCTCGATGTTGAGCGTGTGGCCGGACTTGGGCAGCACGGCCAGGCCCGAGGCCGGGATCGTGCGCTTCAAGAAGATGCCCGGCTGCAGGCAGTGGTCGTCCTCGTCGCCGACCACGATCAGCGTGGGCACCGCCATGGCCTTCAGTTCGCTTTCCAGGTCGTACAACGAGGGCCGGCGCGCCTGCACGCCGCGCATGGTCATGGCCGCGCCCAGCGCCGAGTGCTGCGCCAGCTGCGCGGCGAACTCGGCCCAGCCGCGCGGGTCCTTGAGCAGAAAGGCGATGCGCGAGGCGGCCAGTGCATAGGTCTTGGAGAACTCCGGCGCGCCCTGCTTCTCGAACTGCGCCGCCACCTCCAGCGACACGTCGCGGAAGTAGGCCTCGTGCTCCTTCTCGGCACCATAGCCCGCGCCGGCCACGACCAGCGACAGGGCCCGCTTCGGCGCGATCAGGCCGAAGTGCAGCGTCGCGAAGCCGCCCATCGACAGGCCCACGATGTGGGCCGCGGGAATGTCCAGCTGGTCCAGCACGTCGACGATGTCCTGCGCGGCCCGGCGCTGCGAGTACATGTCCAGCTGCTCGGGCACGTCCGAGGGCGGGTAGCCGCGCGCGTTGAACGCGATGCAGCGGTGGCGCCGCGCGAAGTGGCGCATCTGCGGCTCCCAGCTGCGCATGTCGCCGCCGAATTCGTGCACGAAGACGATGGGCTCGCCCTCGCCCGTCTCCTCGTAGTACAGGCGGATGCCGTCGGAGGTGGTGATGTGGGGCATGGCCGCGCTCCTCAGAACAGGTCCTTGGGCACGTCGATGCGGCGCGCCAGTTCCACCATCTCGGGCAGCAGTTCGCAGAAGCGGTCGGCCCAGGCCTCGGGCACGGTCAGGCTGACCTTCACGAAGCGCTCGCCGAACTGCTTGGTGTGGTAGCTGCCCTGGCGGATCATGATGCCCTGGGTCTGGAAGGCCGCGACCAGGGCCTCGGGCCGGATGTCGGCGTCGATGGTCTCGATCACGAGCAGGTTGGCGTGGGACGGATAGACCGGCACCGCGAAGCCCGGGATCTTGCGCGCGGCCTCGGCCACGACCTGCTGGTTGCGGCGCTGGCGGCGCCAGATCTCGGGGAACCACTGGCTCTTGGTTTGGAGGCCTGCGATGGCCGCGCGCTGCGACAGCACGTTGCTGCCCAGGTTGTTCGGCGGCGCAGTGGCCAGCATCTCCACGGTGTCCTCGCTGGCCAGCACGGCGCCCAGCCGCATGCCCGCCAGGCCCAGCCACTTGGAGAAACTGTAGATCTGGATGGATTTTTCGGGATAGAAGCGGAACGCGGGCGTGAAGTGCTCGGCGAAGCTGCTGTAGGTCGCGTCGTGGATGAAGTAGGCGCCGACCGAACGGGCGATCTCGGCAAAGGCGCGGATCTCGTCTTCCGTGTGGCAGGTGCCCAGCGGGTTGTTGGGGTCCACGAGGTAGACCACGCCCGTGTTCTCGTCGACGGCCGCGCGCAGCTGCTCGGCCGTGAGCTTGTAGCCCTGGGCCGCGTTGTAGATCGGCAGCTCCACGACCTCGGAGCCGGCCTTGCGCGCGAAGTGCATGGGCCAGGCCCAGCTCGGGTTCGTGGTCACGAACTTCTTGACGGGCTTGCAGACGTTGCTGCACACGTTGTACAGCGCCTCGACCGCGCCGTCGGTCACGAGCACCGAGGCCTGCGGCAGGCCCATGTCCTCGCGGATCAGGCGGCGCAGCTCCTCGAAGCCCGCGGGCGGCGCATAGGCGTGGTACTCGCCGCTGTCCAGCGCCTGGACCACCGCCTCGCGCACCGAGGCGTGGGGCTCGAAATGGTTGGTGTTCTGGCCGAGCCACATCAGGCCCGGCGTGTTGCACAACTTGTCGAAATACTGGTTGCGCACTTCAAATGGCTTCATGGCAGTCCTTTCGTGCCGGCGGATCGGCGGGGGTGTGAAAACAAGGGGCGCAGCGCTCCGCTGGGCGCGCGCTCGGCGCGCCCTGGCTGGCCGGAATCAGGTGGGAAGGCCGGGCCTCAGACGACCGCGCGGCGCGAGGCGATGCCGCCGTCGACCGTGAACACAGTGCCCGAGGTGTAGCCCGAGCGGAACGAGGCCAGGAACAGGAACAGGTCGGTGATCTCGTGCACCTTGGCCGGGCGGCTCAGCGGGTACTGGGCCAGCAGCTCGTCGTAGCGCTCCGCATCGCCGAGCTTGTTCTCGGCGAACTTCTTGAGCATGTTGTAGATGCGCGTGGTGTCCACGGGGCCGGGGTTCACGCCGACCACGCGGATGTTGTCGTCCAGGCTGCTGCCGCCCAGCGCGCGCGTCATGGCCATGATGGAGGCATTGCCGGCCGCACCCTCGATGTAGTTGGGGTCGCAGATCTCGCCGCCGTTGCCGATGTTGTTCAGGATCACGCCGCCGCCGCGCTGCTTCATGCGCGGGTACACGAGGCGGATCATGTCGGCGTAGCCGAAGCCCTTGAGCGCCCAGCCCTGGCGCCACTTCTCGGCGCCGATGTCGAACAGCGTACCGCTCGGGATCACGCCCGCGTTGTTGACCAGGATGTCGATGTCGCCGGCCTCCTCGACGATGCGCTCGCAGGCGCCGGGCTCGGTCATGTCGGCCGCGGTCATCGTGACCTGCACGGCGTGGCGCTGGGTCAGCGCGTCGACCAGCGCGGCCAGCCGGTCGGCCGAGCGCGCCGTGAGGTGCAGGTGGCAGCCCTGCTCGGCGAAGCCATGGGCCAGGCCTTCGCCGATGCCCTGGGATGCGCCTGTGATGAGTACCTTTTTGCCGGAAAGCTGCAAGTCCATGTCGATCTCTGTGTGGTGTGTGGATGGAGGGGCCCGCGCGGGTCGCGTGCGGTGGAACGGGTGGGTTCAGCCGGTGCGCGCCAGGCCGGCGCGCGGGCAAGGGCTGGGCATGGCCGGCGCGCTCATTGGTCGGGGTTCAGGATGCGCGGCAGCCGCGCGATGAAATCCACCATGTCGTCGCCGAGCAGGTTCACATGGTCATTGGCCGCGGCCATGGCGGCCTTGGGGTCCTTGGCCTGGATGGCGGCGATGATGCGGCCGTGCTCGGCGATCGTGGCGCCCATGCGCCCGGGCAGGTAGGTGACATGCTTGCGGTACATGGACACGCGCCGGCGCAGCGCGCGCGTCTGCTCCTCGATGAACTCGGTGTGCGAGGCCGCGTAGAGCGCGTCGTGGAACTCGGCGTTGACCGCGTAGAACTTCTCCACATCGCCGCTCTGCAGCTCCTGCTCCAGCCGCGCCTGGATGGCCAGCAGCTGTGCGATCTCGTCCGGCGAGGCGCGGCGCGCCGCGTACTTCGCGCACTGGCCTTCGAGCATGGCCATGATCTCGAACATCTCCATGAGCTTGGACACGCTGATGGCTGCGACCCAGACGCCGCTCTGGCGCGGGCGGACCTCGAGCAGCCCGGTGGCGACCAGGGCCTTGATCGCCTCGCGCATGGGCGTGCGCGAGACCTTGAACTGCTGCACCAGCGCGCTTTCATCGATCTTCGTGCCGGGCCGCAGATGACCGCTCACGACCATCTCTTCCAGCATGTCGCGCAGTTGGTCGGAGCGCGTTGCCTTGCCGCCGTCGACGTCTTCGTTCACTTCTTCACTCTTCTCGTTCAGCATGGTTGTTGTGTTGGTTTTTGGCGCCGCCGCGCGGCTCAGTTCCACCAGATGAGCTTCTTGAGCAGGCTGACCAGCGCGCCATACAGCAGCAGGCTGGCCAGGGACGACAGGGCCACGGCGGCCCAGACCGTCGTGGAGTCCATCTGCGCCGTGGCGCGGTAGATGGTCTGCCCGACACCCGCGTAGGCGCCCAGCATCTCGGTGACGATCACGACCACGGTGCTGCGTGCGAAGCCCACCTTCAGGCCGTTGGCCAGCGAGGGCAGCGCGGCCGGGATGCGCAGGCGCCACAGCACGAGCAGGCTGCTCGCGCCGAAGCTGCGGTACAGGTTGACATGCGCGGCCTCGGGCCGCTTCAGGCCCGTCAGCATGTTGATCAGCACCGGAAAGCTCACGGCCAGCGCCGCGATCGCGATCTTGGAGCTGATGCCCACGCCGAACCACAGCAGCGCCAGCGGCACGAAGGCCACCGTGGGCACCATGCTCACGGCCACCGCCACCGGCAGCAGCACGCTCTCGACGGCGGGCATCTGCATGAAGACCAGTGCCAGCACGACGCCGACCAGGGCGCCGAGCGCAAAGCCCGCGATCGTCTCGCCGATCGTCACGCCCAGGTCGCCCAGCATCTGGCCGCCGTGGTCGAACACATGTGCGGCGATCACGCCCGGCGCGGGCAGCACGAACGCGGGGACCTGGGCCAGCACCACGACGGCCTGCCAGATGGCCAGCGCCACGGCGATGGCCAGCACCACCGGCGCTTGCGATGTGAGGCTGCGCATCATTCGCTCCTCCACCAGACGAACTTGCGTTCGAGCAGGCTGATCACGCCGTAGAACGCGCTGCCCAGCAGGCCGGTCACGATGATCAGCACCCACACGCGCAGCGTGTCCTCGAAATACAGGGCCTGCAGCAGCATCACGCCCAGGCCCACGGTGTCGCCGAACCACTCGCCGACGATGGCGCCGACCAGCGCGAGCGACAGCCCGGTCTTGAGCCCCACCATGATGCCCGGCAGCGCGGACGGCAGCTCGACCATGCGGAACACGTCCAGCTGCGTGGCACCGAAGCTGCGGAACAGGTTGACGCGCTGCGGATCGCCGGCGCGCATGCCATGCAGGGTGCTCACGGCGATCGGGAAGAAGGCCAGGAAGAACGAGATGAAGACCTTGGTGAGCAGCGTGTTGCCGAACCAGATCACGACGATGGCGCCGAACGCGATGATGGGAATGGTCTGCAGCGCGACGAAGATCGGCAGGATGGCGCGTTCGAGCCAGCGCACCTTGGCGAAGGCGATGCCCCAGCACACGCCGAATGCGATGGCCAGCAGGAAGCCGAGCACGGCCTCCGTGCCCGTGCGCAGCGTGCTCGCGACGAGTTCGGGGCTCACGGCCAGGCCGTTGCGCAGGATGGAGCCCAGGCCCGGCACATAGCGTTCCGGGATCGAGAGCGCGGGCACGGCCAGCGCCCAGGCCAGCAGCAGGAAGGCGGCGGCGATGAAGGCTTTCACGGGCGCTAGCATGTGGCCTTCTTCGTGGGTTCGAACGACTTGAGACTCTCCTCCTCGACCACGGCCAGGAGGCGCTTCTTGATGCCCGCGAATTCGGCCGTCGTCGTGATCTCGGGCGCCCGCGGGCGCGGCAAGGCGATGGTCTCGCTGTACTTGATGGTGCCCGGGCGCGTGGACATCACGGCCACCTTGTCGCCCAGGTAGATGGCCTCGTCGATGTCGTGCGTGATGAACAGCACCGTGCGCTTGTGGTGCGCCCAGATGTCCAGCAGCCAGCGCTGCATCAGCGAACGCGTCAGCGCATCGAGCGCGCCGAAAGGCTCGTCCAGCAGGATCAGGTCGCGCTCGAACAAAAACGTGCGCATCAGCGCCACGCGCTGGCGCATGCCGCCCGACAGCTCGTGCGGGTACTTGTCCTCGAAGCCGGCCAGGCCGAACTCGCCGAACAGCGCACGGGCCTTCTCGCGCGCCTCCTTCTTGCGCACGCCCTCGACCTCGAGCGCGACGATGGCGTTGTCCAGCACGGTGCGCCAGGGCAGCAGCAGGTCGCGCTGCGGCATGAACGAGACCTTGCCCAGCAGCTCGCCATCCTTCTGCCTGCGCCCGCCGACCACGATGGAGCCGTCGGCATCGGGTTCGAGCAGGCCCGCGATCATGTTGAACAGCGTGGACTTGCCGCTGCCCGAGGGGCCGATCAGGGTCACGAACTCGCCCTTGTGCAGCGCCATGTTCACGCCCTTGACGGCGACGACACGGTTGGCGCCCTCGCCGAAGCGCTTGCCCAGGTTGACCAGTTCGATCAGCGGCTGGTCGGCCGCCATCGCTGCCGGGCCGCTCATGGCTGCTTGTACTCCGCGGGCACCTTGTCCCAGAACTGGTTGGTGAAGGCAGGCGCCACGTCCACCGGGGCCTTGAGCGCGCTGAACTTCACGAGGTTGTCGTGCACGGTCCGGGCCGCGTCCAGGTCCACCCAGCCCAATCCCTTGCTGCGGCCCGTGCCCGTGGTCATGAGCTCGGCGTAGGCGGCCAGCATGTTGGTCTGGTGGC
>DATKFT010000435.1:0-2966 GCA_035544335.1 Pseudorhodoferax sp. | reverse complement strand
GTCTCCTGCGGCGTTACGCCCTGCCAGGAAACCCTGCGCACCGCCATGGCCATCGGCGCCGACCGCGCCATCCTGGTTCAGACCCCTTCCGATGGTCTCGAACTGCAGCCCCTGGCCGTGGCCAAGCTGCTCAAGGCACGGGTCGACCAGGAGCAGCCCGGTCTGATCATCCTCGGCAAGCAGGCCATCGACGACGATGCCAGACCGGCAAGATCGTGGCGCCGCAGCTCTGCATCGCGGCCGGCATCTCGGGCGCGATCCAGCACCTGGTCGGCATGAAGGACTCCAAGGTCATCGTGGCGATCAACAAGGACCCCGAGGCGCCGATCTTCTCGGTGGCCGACTACGGGCTGGAGGCGGACATGTTCGTCGCCGTGCCGGAATTGGTTAAGAAGCTCTAGACTCCAAGACAGTCCATGGCGGTATCCCAGCGAGGACAAGTTTGTTTGCCGTGTGAGAGGAGCCCAAGGCGTTCGCGACCGGAAGTCGCGCGCTACGGCTCCCAGGCCGCGGCTCGCGCGCGTAGGCAACCCCTGCGGTTGTCTTGAACGGCTGACATTGGGAGTAGAGCTGTCGTTCGGCTTCGGGGTGCCCTCGGCGTCGCGTACCGAACTGTGGCAATCGTTTGGAGGCGCGCCTGTTTGGCGAGCCAAGGCAGGTGTGTCTTCAGCTGCTCCACTGCGGCCGGCACATCGCCGCCATCGTATCGAACGGTGCGCTGGCGGTCCGTTTTCGGAAGCCGCAAAAGATACGGCTGCCGAGTGCGCACAGCACCGGGCCAGCCGATTCCGATTCGTGGCGTCCCTCCACGAGGGTCTTGAGCCGGCGCAGTTGGGCAGTCGTTGTGGACTGTGCCACGCGGTGGTACGGATGCCTTCCTGGAGCGGGACGACATGCGACGCGGTCGCGCGCCTGCAGGGTGGTGAGGTGCAACGCCTTCTGGGATGTCAGACCGAAGGGGATCGGCCTTGCCTGTGCACGGACGCGCCCCTCTTGAAGACGCGCGAGGCCAGACGCAGCGTTCGCGTAGCTATGGGCGTGAACATCGATGCCCGTACGCACTACGAGGACGATGCCATTGGGCGCCATGCGCGCATGGCGCACCGCGAACGCAGCCAGTTGGGGCTTGCGGTCGCGATGGGCTCGGATTTCATCGATGATGGTTCCCATGAACGTCACCATCCGACAGTTGCGCGTGTTCTGCGCCGTGTACGAGCTGAAGAACTTCACCTTGGCGGCGGATGCCATGCACATGACGCAGTCTGCGGTGAGCAAGGTGTGCGCAGAGCTGGAGGCCGAGGTCGGTATCCCCCTGTTCGAGCGCACGACGCGGCGCGTTGAGCCCTGCGACGGAACCGCCGAGTTCTACGCGCACGCCCAGGACATCCTGGGCAGCCTGCGCGCGGCGGAGCGCAGTGTGCGCGGCATGCGCGACCTGGAGAGCGGCAGCGTGAGCTTCTCGGCCTCGCCCATGATGATCTTCGCGCTGCTGCGGCCCGTCATCGCGCAGTTCCACCGCGCCCATCCGAAGATTTCCCTGGCCCTGCACGAGCTTTCGACCGAGGAAACCGTCGAGTTCGTGCGGACGGCGAAAAGCGACTTCGGCCTGCTCTCGTACACGGGCCACGACCCCCAGCTGTCCGCGCGCGTCGTGCTGCGCCAACCCATCCAGCTGGCCGTGCCGCAGGGGCACGCGCTGAGCGATGCGCAGGACGTGGCCTGGACAGAACTGGCCCGCCACCAGCACATCACGCTGCGCAGCGCCTACAGCGTGCGGCACACCATCGACCGGATGCTGAAGTCCCGCGGTCTGCTGCTGCCCTCGGCCATCCAGGCCGGCACGCTGGCCTCGGCACTGGCCCTGGTGCGCGAGGGCCTGGGCGTGGCCCTGATTCCCAGCTATGCCTCCCCCGTCGCGCGCGAGATGGGCCTCCTGGTGCTGGACGTGGGTGGGGCCGAGCCCGAACTGCATGCGCTGTCCCTGCTCACGCGGCGGGACGCCAAGCTGTCCCTGGCCGCCAAGGCGTTCGAGCAGGTGCTGGACGACTACCTGCTGCCCTTGAGCGTGCCGCCCTCGCTCGGGCATTGATGAGGCCGGGGACTCGTGCGACAACTATTTTTCGTTTGTGGCGCGCCCCCGTTGAACCGATGATTTGCCCAGTCCCGCGTGGTGTACGTGGGGCCAGAACGGAGGCAAGGCGGTGAAGCTCAAGAACATCGGCCGGGGCGGGGTGCCCCGGCGCCAAGCGCTGATCGCCAGCCACTGACCGCTGACCACCCGCCGCACCGGTCCATCGTGACCGGAGCGCGGTCCGTTCTTTCCGCGCCGCCCTGCGGGCCGGTGCGTCTGTGAACCATCGGCGGCCTCCCTGCAGGCCGCCCCCTACCTGGAGACGAGATGAACAAGGTCATCGCCTTTGGCTTTGCCGTGGCTGCCGCATGCGCGAATGCGCAGGACGCCTATCCCAGCAAACCGGTCACGCTGGTGGTCGCCTATGCACCGGGTGGCATGACGGACATCCTGACCCGCAAGATCGCGAAGGATCTGCAGCAGTCACTGGGCCAGCCCTTCGTGGTCGAGAACCGTGCCGGTGCCACGGGGCAGATCGCCACGGACTATGTCGCGCGGCGGCCGGCCGATGGCTACACCATCCTCGTCGGTGCCACGAGCCACGTCATCAACCCGGCCTTGAAGAAGGGCCTGCCCTACGAGCCGCGCAAGGCCTTCGACCCGGTCGCCTTGCTGGCCGTGAGCCCGAACCTGGTCCTCGTGAACCCCAAGATGGAGATCCGCAGCTTCGCCGAGCTCAAGAAGTACGGCGAGTCGGGCCAGTCCATTCCCTTCGGCACGGCGGGCACGGGCGGTGCGCCCCACATCGTCGGCGAGCTGCTGCGCCAGCAGAGCGGGCTGCCCCTGGTCCACGTCGCCTACAAGGGCGCGGGCCCTGCCATGGCCGACCTGGTGT
>DATKFT010000434.1:0-1626 GCA_035544335.1 Pseudorhodoferax sp. | reverse complement strand
CACTGGCAGGCCGTGGCCGTGGCCGCCTGCGAGCAGTGCGGCCGCAACCGCGTGCCCGCCGTGCAGCCCGTGTGCGAGCTGTCGGCCTGGCTGGCCTCCCTGCCGGCCCTGTCGGCCCTGGCCGCCCCGGACGCGGCCGGCCTGCGCCTGCTGCTGTCGCTGCGCGCCGGTGCGCAGGACCTGCGGCAGGCACCTGCCGATGCGGCCGTGACCCTGCTCAACGGCCCCGAAGGCGGCCTCACGGCCGAAGAGGAGGAGCTGGCCATCGCGGCCGGCTTTGCCCCGCTGACGCTGGGCCCGCGCGTGCTGCGCGCAGAAACCGCGCCGCTGGCCGCCCTGGCCGCCCTGAACTGCTGAAAGCCCCCCCCGACCATGAACCGCAATCTCTGGCTGCTGACACTGTGCCAGGCGCTGTTCCTGGTCAACAACGTGACCTTCATCGCGATCAACGGCCTGGTCGGCTGGGACCTCGCGCCGCGCGGCTGGATGGCGACCCTGCCCGTCATGGGCTACGTGGTCGGCGGCGCGCTGAGCACCGGCCTCGTGGCCCGCACGCAAAGGCGCTGGGGCCGCCAGCGCTCGTTCCAGCTCGGCCTGGCCGTGGCCTGCGCCTCGGCGCTGCTGTGCCTGTACGCCGTGCTCACGCGCAACTTCTGGCTGCTCTGCACGGCCACCGTGGTCGCGGGCTACTACAACGCCAACGCCAGCCTGTACCGCTTCGCCGCGGCCGAACTCGCGTCGGCGCCGCAGCGCGAGAAGGCCGTCTCGCTGGTCATGGCCGGCGGGCTGCTGGGCGGCATCGTTGGGCCCAACCTGGCCAACGCCACGCGCGGGCTGTTCGCCGTGCCGTTCGCGGGCGCCTACGTGGCGCTGGCCGTCGCGGCGCTGCTGGCGGCCGTTTTGCTGGCCTTCATCCGCTTCCCGCCGCCGCCGGCCGCACAGCAGGGCGACGGCGGCCGGCCGCTGGGCGAGATCGTGCGCCAGCCCGTGTTCATCGTCGCGGCCGTGGCCGGCTCGCTGGGCTATGGCCTCATGAACCTGCTGATGGCGGCCACGCCGATCGCGATGCAACAGTGCGGCATGCCGTTCTCCAGCGCCGCGCTGGTGCTGGAATGGCATGTGATCGGCATGTTCGCGCCGGGCTTCTTCACGGGCCACCTGATCAAGCGTTTCGGCGCGCTGCGCGTGATGGCCGTGGGCCTGGCGCTGAACGGGGCCTGCATCGCGGTCGCGCTGTCGGGCGTGGAGCTGCACCATTTCCTGATCGCGCTGTTCGCGCTGGGCGTGGGCTGGAACTTCCTGTTCACGGGCGCGACCACGCTGTCGCTGCAGGCCTACCGACCCGAAGAGAAGGACAAGGCGCAGGCCGTGCTGAACTTCTGCATGTTCGCCACGCTCGCGCTGACCTCGTTCGCCTCGGGCCTGCTGGTCACGACCAGCGGCTGGACGCTCTTGAACTACGGCTCGCTGCTGCCCGTGGCCGTGGTGGCGGCCGCGCTGGGCTGGCTCGCGCTGCGCGGCGGCATGCCCGCGCCAGCCGGCCAGCGCTGATCTGCGCGCCGGCGTGAAAAGCATCACGCGGCGCACATCCGGATACATCTTGCGGGCGCACAATGCCAGCCCTCC
>DATKFT010000433.1:0-8154 GCA_035544335.1 Pseudorhodoferax sp. | reverse complement strand
ATGTGGTGCTTGCGGTAACGGGCGACGTCGACCCAGATGATCCGGGCGCAGAGCCAGTCGGTGAGGCGGTCATTGAGCCAGCGGGTGCGGAACAGGGTGCCATGGGCGGCTTCGTGCATGAGGATGGCCAGGGCCAGCTGGACGAGATCAGCGCGCATTCCGAGCCGGGCGCGGCCCAGCTCGTGCGCAGCCTGACACCGGCGCAGCTGCAGCATCTGCAGGACAAATACGCCAAGAGCAACCGCGACTTCAAGGAAGAGTGGCTGGACATCGGCCCCGACAAGCTGCGCGAGAAGCGCTACGACAAGGCCCTGGAACGCGCCGAGCATGTGTACGGCCGGCTCACGGCCGCACAGCGCGCACTGGTGCGCCAGCAGGTGGACGCGTCGACCTTCGACCCGCAGCGGCTGAACGCCGAACGCCTGCGCCGCCAGCAGGATGCGCTGCAGACCCTGCGCGGCCTGGCGGGCGAACAGGCCACGCCCGAGCAGGCCGAACGCGCGCTGCGCGGCCTGTTCGCACGCTACCGCCAGTCGCCGCGCGAGGAATTCCGGGCCTACGCGCAGCGCCAGATCGACGAAGGCTGCCAGGGTGTCGCGCTGCTGCACGACAGCACCACGCCTGCCCAGCGCGAGCAGGCCGTCAAGCGGCTGCAGGCCTACGAGCGCGACTTCCGGGCCCTGGCGGCACAGCGCTGATCAGCTTCTGGCCAGACGCAGCCGCGGGCGCATGCGCGGCAGCTCGCCACGCATGCGGCTGCGTTCCAGATGGGCGCTCAGGGTGTGCGCCGGGTCGGAGCCGCCGGCGGCATCGCCATGCTGCAGCGCGGGCTGAAACTCGTGCGTCCCGTTGTCCTGCTGCTGCTGGCGGTTGTCGGGCGGCGGACGGCGGTGCTGCAGACCGGCCGACAGGCGGTCTTGGAAACCTGGGGACACGTGAGACATGGGGGAGTACATCCTGTAGAGAGGCGGGCGCGGCACGCGCGCATGCCTTGAGGGTAGGCAGCCCCCCGCGCACGGCGGGTCGGCCCGGGCTTGTTACAGCCGTCGGCGCTGTCCTACCTGCGCCTTGCGCTCTACAGGCCGCGCCTGCGGTTCCGCCTCACAGCAGCGGCCCCTGCTCCAGCGGCTGCGCCACGTAGTCGGCCAACTGCCGCAGCGCCTGGGGATTGCGCAGCACCATGCGGCCGTCCTGCTGCGCATGCAGGCCCAGCACCTGCAGCCGGCGCAGCGTGCGGTGCGTGTGCACGAGCGACAGCCCCAGCGCATCGGCCACATGCTGCTGGGTCAGCGGGAACACGAAACCGTTGTCCGCATCGACGCGCCCCACGCGCTGCAGGCGCTTGAACAAATGGATCAGCAGCACCGCCACGCGCTCCACCGCACTGCGCCGGCCCGTGGTCAGCAGGTTCTCGTCCAGCATCTGCTCTTCGCGCGCACACAGCCAGGTCAGGTCGTAGCCCAGGCGCGGATGGGCGCGGTACAGCTCCCACAGGCGCGCACCGCTGAACGCGCACAGCGCCACATCGGTCAGGGCTTCCACACCATAGGTGGCGCCCTGCGTGAAGCGCTGCTGCAGGCCGAAGAAGTCGCCCGGCAGCAGGAAGTTCAGGATCTGGCGCCGGCCGTCGCTGAGCGACTTGTAGCGGAACGCCCAGCCGTCGTAGAGCGTGTAGAGCCGGCCGGCATCGGATTGTTCGCGGATCAGCGCATGCCCCGCCGGCAAGCGCTCGGTGCCCACACGGAAGTCCTCGATGAATTCGAGTTCGCCGCTGGCCAGCGGATGGAAGGCACCGGTGGCACGCAAGGCGCATTGCGCGCATCGGGGCGGAGGGGGTGCGGCATGGCAGTTCACAGGCACGCAGTGTAGGTGCCCGGCCTGCGGGCCGGTCTGCTCAGGTCTTAGCACGGGTGATCGTGAAAATTCGCTCAGTTTTGTGTGCATACGTCACAAACGACCTGTGGCCTGCACACTGCGGCGCAACGCAGGCGCTGCCTATGCTTCGCCCCGAACTCGCCCATGCCGCGAGACGAGGAGCAAGCGCCATGTTGGAGATCCTGACCGCAGTCCCCGCCGATACCGCATGGGACGCCGACACCGTCGCCACGCCGCGGCGCTTCCAGTCCGATGCCGCGGCGATGCTGCGCTGCATCATCGAACACGTGGACTATGGGCTCGCGCTGATTTCGATCGGCTCGCGGCGCCTGCGCCTGGCCAATTCGCACGCCCTGCTCGCGATGAGCGCCGACAGCGAGCACAGCAGCGGCCTGTCCGTCGTGGCCGGGCAGGTCTGCGCGCTGAGCCCCGCGGGCGAGCGCGCACTCGAACGCAGCCTGACGCTGGCGCGCACCGGCGTGCGCGACCTGCTCAACGCCAACAAGGCCGGCAGCCGCACCAGCGTGGCCGTGGTGCCCCTGGCCGGGCCGGAGGACGACGGCCACGCGCTGCTGATCTTCGCCAAGCCCCGTTTGTGCGACGCGTCCACGCTGGCGCTGTTCGCGCGCTCCTGCGACCTGACCGCGGCCGAGAGCAACGTGCTCGCCGCCGTCTGCGAAGGCAAGCGCCCACACGAAGTGGCCGAGCAGCACGGCGTGCAGGTCTCCACCGTGCGCAGCCAGCTGCTGTCGATCCGGCAGAAGACGCGCAGCAGTTCCATCCGCGAACTGGTGCAGACGGTCTCGCTGCTGCCCCCCATGGCACGCCATCTGGCCTGACACGGCCACCGCCCGGCGCCTGCGCGCCGGGCCCCCGACGGGCATGGCTTAGACTGGCGCGCACACGCCAACCGTGCCGCCACCGAGCGGCCACCGAGCCACATGTCCGAGTTGAGTGCACAGACCGAAGCGTTCTGCTCCAACACCGCCCATTCCCCGTCCCTGCGCCGGCTGGCGGCGCAGGGTGACGTGCGCCGTTACCGCAAGGGCACCATCCTGATCCACGAGTCCGACCGTGGAGACACCTTGTTCATCGTCATGGAGGGCCGCGTCAAGGTGTTCAGCACCGACGCCAGCGGCCGCGAGATCACGCTGGGCGTGATCGTGGCGGGCGACTACTTCGGCGAGATGGCGCTGGACGGCGGCGCGCGTTCGGCCAGCGTGATCACGCTGGAATCGGCCGTCTGCGCGCTCGTGACGCGCGCGACGCTGCTGGCCTTCATCGGTCAGGAGCCGGGCTTTGCGCTGGACCTGCTGGGCAAGGTGATCCGGCGTGCGCGTTCGGCCACCAACGCCGTGCGCAACCTGGCCTTCACCGACGTCTACGGCCGCATCACCCAGCTGCTCGTCGAAATGGCCGAGCCGCAGCCCGATGGCACGGCACTCGTGCGCGAACGCATGACGCAGCAGGACATCGCCAGCCGGGTCGGCTGCAGCCGCGAGATGGTCAGCCGCATCATGAAGGACCTGGAAGCCGGCGGCTACGTCGGCACGCAGAACCGGCACATCGTGCTGCTGGCCAAGCTGCCGGCGCGCTGGTGAGCACGCGCGCCAGCCGGCGCGCGTGAGCTGCCGCGCAAAACCCCGGTGGAGCGCTCAGGACTGCCCGGCTTCGGGCAGCCAGCCGCGCACCGGCGGCACGAGCAGGCCCACGACCCCCAGCGCCAGCCGGGCCAGCGCGCGGCCGGCCTGGCCCAGCGCCAGCCCCAGGTCGCGCAGCGGCTGCGCCACGGCCTGTTGCCAGCGCCCCGCCGCCCGCACGGGCCGCACGGCCTGTGCCTGCACACTGGGCAAAGGGTCCCAGCTGAAATGCGCCGCGGCGGCCCGGTCCACGTCGGCCGGCTCGAGCACCACGCGCTGGCCGGCCTGCACCACGAGGCCGCGGCCCGGCACCAGGAACAGGTCGCCGGCCGCCTGCAGATCGCCGCGCAGCATGTCCATCGTGGCCCAGACACGCCCTTCGGCGATGCGCAGCACGCCGGCCGTGGACGGGGTCAGGGTCAGGGCCCGGCCGGCGTCGAGCCGCCAGCAACCGGCGAGCCCGGCGGGGGCCAGAGACTGATGCGTGTTGTGCGTGGATGGGCTGGACATGGCGGACTTCCGGATCGAGGGTTTGGCAGGGAATGATCGTCGCCAGAGGTTTGCCGGTCCAATGAATTCGCGCTAGGCTATTGATTCCGCGTACGCATCAATGACCGCCGCCGTCCCATGCACCATTCCCAGACCCACCTGCGGACCCGCCCGGTTGCGGCGGGCTACCTGCGTGCCTTCCTGGCCGTGTCGCGGCACCTGAACTTCCGCGTCGCGGCGGAGGAGCTGGCGCTCACGCAGTCGGCCGTCAGCCGGCAGATCCAGAGCCTGGAGGAAGAGATCGGCGTGCCGCTGTTCCTGCGCCACACACGCGCGGTGGAGCTGACCGGCGCAGGAGCCCAGCTGCTGGCCGCCGCGGCACCGGCGCTGGAGCGGCTCGACGGCGCCGTGCGCCAGATCCGCCAGAGCGCCGGCCGGCGCACCGTCTCGCTGACCACGTTCGCCTCGTTCGCGTCGATGTGGCTGATCCCGCGCCTGGAAGCCTTCCAGCGCGACCATCCCGACATCGACATCCGCATCGACGCGACCGACGCCGTGATCGACCTGGACGTGGCCGACGTGGACCTGGCGCTGCGCTACGGCCATGCGGGCAACATGCCGCCCGGCGCCCGGCGCCTGTTCGGCGAGCAGCTCACGCCCGTCGCCAGCCCCTGGCTGCTCAAGAGCGGCGTGCGCCTGCACAGCCCCGAGGACCTCGGCCAGTTCACGCTCATCGAAGCCGGTGACGCCCACTACACGCACCTGCAGTGGCTGACCTGGCAACGCTGGATCGAGCTGCAGCTGCCGGCCGACCGGGCCCGCAAGTTCCAGCCCCAGCGCTGGCTCTACTTCAACTACGCCTACCAGATGGTGCAGGCCGCGCTGGCCGGGCAAGGCCTGGTGCTGGCCCGGCTGCCGCTCGTGGCCGAAAGCATGGCCAATGGCGACCTCGTGGAAGTGCTGCCGGGCCGGCGCATGGACTCGCCCATGACCTACTGGCTGACCGTGGCCAACCGCAGCCAGGTCCGGCCCGAGATCCAGGCCTTCTGCGGCTGGCTCATGGACCAGGCCGCGCTGACGCGCGCGGCCGTCGGCGACGCGCCCGACCCCGACACCGTCGACGACATCGATTGACCCCGCTGCCCCCGGCGAGCGCAGCCAAGCCCGTGCGGGAATCCCATAGAACCGGCCTTGCCGGGCCGTGGGGGTTGCCCTCTTGAAGTGGCATTGGCCGGTGCCACGCAGTGCACCGGCCCCACGGGCGGGCTCAGCGAATCGGCCAGACCACGCCGTTGTCGTTCAGGATCGCGTCCAGCGGCATGTCGTGCGGCTCCGGCTCGAAATCGTCCAGAAAGCCCACGCCGAAGCCCAGGCCCACGGTCATGGGCTTGGGCTGCAGGGCGGCCAGCGTGCGGTCGTAGAAGCCCCCGCCATAGCCCAGCCGGTAGCCGCCCGCCGCGTAGCCCACACAGGGCACGAACAGCAGCGTGGGCACCACGAGCTCCGTGCCCTTGGGCTTGGGAATGCCGTAGGCATCCTCCTCCATCGGACAGCCCGGGTACCAGGCGTGGAAACTCAGCGTCTTGTGCACCTTGTCGACCACGGGCAGGCCGATGCGCCTGCGCTGCGGGCCAGCCTGCAGCTCCCCGTCTTCCTTCCAGCGGTGCAATGCCGGCAGCGGATCGAACTCGCCCTTGATCGGCCAATAGGCGCCGATCACGGTGTCGGGCCGGTCCACGAGCCAGATGCGCATGACCTGCTGCAAGGCCCGTGCGCGCTCGAGCCGATCGGGCAGGTTCAAGCGCGCTTCGAGCAAGGCCGCGCGCAAGGCTTTGCGCGTGTGGCCCTTGTCCTCGGCCGATTTCTCCATAATCCTCCCCCATGCAAGTACGGGCCATTCTGACATCGATCGCCTTGGCGACCGGACTGGGCGCCGCGCTGCCCGCCAGCGCCCAGAGCGCCACGGACAGCCGCGCCGACGATCTGATCCTGGACATGCAGCAGGCCGCGCGCCGCAACGACCGCGCGCGGCTGGCCGCGCTGCTGCCGCAGCTGCGCGGGCACGTGCTCGAACCCTGGGCCGCCTACTGGGAAGCGCGCAGCCGGCTCGAAGACTTCACGGCTGCCGACATGCAGGCCTTCAGCGCGCGCTACCCCGACAGCTACCAGGAAGACCGGCTGCGCAACGACTGGCTGCTGCTGCTCGGGCAGCGCCGCGACTGGAGCAGCTTCGCGGCCGAGCACCCGCGCTTTCGCATGGGCGACGACCGCCAGGTGCGCTGCTACGCGCTGCTGGTTGGCCAGCTCAACAGCAGCCAGCCGGCCTCGCAGGCCGTGGCGGACGACGTGCGCCGGCTCTGGATGGCCCAGCGCGACGCCGACGACGGCTGCACCCAGGCCGCCGACCGGCTCTACGCGGACCGGCGGCTGCCGGCCGAGGATGTCTGGCGCAAGGCGCGCCTGTCGGTCGAGGCCAACCGGGGCCGCGCCGCGCGCGACGCCGTGCAGATCGTCGCGCCGGAGGCCATGGACCAGGTCGCCCAGCTGCTGGACAGCCCGGTCCGCTACCTGGCCGGACGCAGCATCGCCGCGTCCAAGCTGCGCCGCGAACTCATCACGCTGGCCCTGATCAAGCAGGCCACGGCCGATCCAGAACAGGCCGCCACCGCACTGGACAGCAAGTGGAGCGTGCAGCTCACCGCCGAGGAGCGCAACTGGGTCTGGGGCGTGATCGGCAAGCAGGCCGCGATCCGCCGCCTGCCTTCGGCCTGGGAATCCTTCCGCAAGGTACAGCGCGACACCGATCTCTACGACGACCTGCTGGCCTGGAAAGCGCGCACGGCCCTGCGCGAGGGCCAGTGGAAGGCGCTGACCACCATCATCCAGGCCATGGGCGACGACACGCGGCTCGACCCGACCTGGATCTACTGGCGCGCCCGCGCGCTGCAGAAGATCGGCAGCGAGGCCGACCGCGCCGAAGCGCTGCAGCTGTACGAGAGCATCGCGAGCGTGCGCGGCTTCTACGAGCAGCTCGCGCTCGAAGAGCTGGGCCGCAAGATCGAGGTGCCCGCCCCACCGCCACCCACCACTGCACAGGAAAAGGCGCTCGCGCGCGGCAACCCCAGCCTGCAGCGTGCGCTGTACGCCATCTCCATCGGCCTGCGCAGCGAGGGCGTGCGCGAATGGAACTACGCGACCAATCTGCACACACCCGGCGGCATGGGCGAGCGCGACCTGCTGGCCGCGGCCGAACTCGCCTGCGAGCGCGAGATCTGGGACCGCTGCATCAACACCAGCGAGCGCACGCGCCAGTCCATCGACTTCTCGCAGCGCTTTCCGATGCCGCTGCAGGACTCCGTGGTGCCGCGCAGCCGCGCGATCGAGCTCGACCCGGCCTTCGTCTACGGCCTGATCCGCCAGGAGTCGCGCTTCATCATGGACGCACGCTCGCATGTCGGCGCCTCCGGCCTCATGCAGGTCATGCCGGCCACGGCGCGCTGGACCGCGCGCAAGATCGGGCTGACCGACTTCAAGCCGGCCCAGATCAACGAGCGCGAGACCAACATCGCGATCGGCACGGGCTACTTGAAGCTCGTGCTGGACGACTTCGCGGGCTCCATGCCGCTGGCCGCGGCCGCCTACAACGCGGGCCCGGGCCGCCCGCGCGTGTGGCGCGGCCAGGCCGGCGCCCCGACGCTGGAAGCCGCGATCTGGGCCGAGAACATCCCGTTCACCGAGACGCGCGACTACGTCAAGAAGGTGGTCTCCAACGCCACCAACTACGCCGCCATCCTGAGCGGCCAGCCGCAATCGCTCAAGGCCAGGCTGGGCACCGTGGGCCCGCTGGCCGCGGGCGCGCCCGATCCGAGCAAGGAGCTGCCCTAGCAGCAACGCCATGGATACCGTCATCGGCCGCATCACCGCCACCGTCGCGCAGGAGTTCTCCGACCTGCAGAACGTGGAGGACACCACGCGCGTGGTGCTGCGGCTCGCGCTGGCGGCACTGCTGGGCGGCCTGCTCGGCATCGAGCGCGAAGCCAAGGGCAAGGCGGCCGGCGTGCGCACCCACATGCTGGTCGCCATGGGTGCGGCCATGTTCGTGCTGGCCTCGCAGCAATCGGGCATCGTGCCGGCCGACATGAGCCGCGTG
>DATKFT010000432.1:0-2138 GCA_035544335.1 Pseudorhodoferax sp. | reverse complement strand
ATGGCGATGAACTCGCCGCTCCGCACCTGCAGGTCGATGGCCTCGACCGCGAAGTGGTTGGCGCGCAGCAGCTCCTCGTTGTAGGCAAGCCAGACGTCGCGGAACTCGACGAAGAAGGCGTCGTCATCGCCGTGGGATGTGGAGGAATTCATGGCAGGCAGCAGGCAAGGGCCGTGCGCGCCACCCGCTGGCGCACGCGCACGGTGTCAATCACTTTGTCGTCACTTTTTGGGCAGGATGTTCAGCTCGGCCGCAGACGGCAGGAAGCTGCCGTTCCAGACCTCGGCCGGGTTCACGCGCGTCTTGGTGGCGTAGACATCGGAGACCTGCGACGCCATCAGCGACAGCCGCGTGGGCACGACCTGGCCAAAGCCCTCGGCACGCGCATCGGCGCTGTTGACAACGGTGTCGATGGCCAGTTGCAGGCGGCGCGTCTCCAGCTGGGTGTTGACGATGCCGTCGCGCTCCTTCACGTAGGCAATGGCCGCGCCCGGGTTGGCGATGACTTCCTTGGCCCCCTTGGCGAAGGCCTGCAGGAAGGCCTTGATGGCGGCCGGGTTCTCCTTGATCAGCTTCGGGCTGGCGATGATGGCGTTGCCGTACAGCTTCACGCCGAAGTCCGCATAGGGCATGACCACCACGTCGGCGGCCTTGATGCCGCGCGCCTCCAGGTTCAGCAGCGAGGTGAAGGTGAAGCCCGTGATGGCATCCACATCGCCGCGCACCAGCATGGTCTCGCGCAGCGGCGGGTCCATGGCCGTCCACTGCACGGTGCCGACCTGGTTGGCCTTGGCGAACAGCGGGAAGGCGCGGCGGCCCGCATCGAACACGGGCGCGCCCAGCTTCTTGCCGGTGAGGTCGGCCGTCCTGGCGATGCCGCTTTTCTTGAGCGCCATCACCGAGGCCGGCGTGTTGTTGTAGACCATCATCACGGCCACGGGCTTGTTGGGCATGTCCGGGTTGTTGGCCTGGAACTCCATCAGCGCCGCGATGTCGGCAAAGCCCAGGTCATAGGCGCCCGAGGCCACGCGCTGCACCACGCCGCCCGAGCCGCTGCCGGCATCGACCGTGACATCCAGGCCCGCGTCCTTGAAGTAGCCCTTGGCCACCGGCTGCAGGAAGAAGGCGGCCGGCCCCTCGAAGCGCCAGTCCAGCTGGAACTTCAGCGGCGTGGCCGCGTGGGCCTGTGTCTGGGCCGTTGCCAGGCCCGCGCTGGCGGACAGGGCCAGGACGGTGTGCAGGAACAGTCGTTTTTGCATGGTGGGCTTCCTCTCTGGTGGTCAAAAGAAACGGTGGGGACGGAACGGGGCCGGGTCAGCTTTTCCAGGCGCCCTGGTGCGATGCGGCGGCCTCGCCGATCAGCGCCGGGCCTATGCATTCGATGGCGTGGGACGAGGCGGCGAACACATCGCGGCAGGACAGCTCGGCATCCTTCTGGTCCAGGCGCTCGCCGCGGAATTCGCGCAGGCGCACGGCGTCTATGCCGTAGACCACGCGGCCTATGGCCGACCAGAAGATGGCGCCCGCGCACATCACGCAGGGCTCGGCCGATGAATACAAGGTGGCTGCGGACAGCGCCTCGCGGTCATGCAGGGGGCTGGCCAGGCGGATGGCCGACAGCTCGGCATGGGCCGTGCAGTCGCCGCTCTCGCCGTTGGCGTTGGAGGCCTCGGCCAGCACGCGGCCATCGGCGGCCACGATGAGTGCGCCGAAAGGGCGGTTGCCGCGCTGGCGCGCGCGGTCGGCCATGGCGATGGCGCGGCGCAGGTACAGGCCGTCGCGCTCGTCGAGCGAGGCCTCAAGGGGCAGTGAAACGGTGGCGTGGTCCATGTGCACTCCCTCAGGCCTTGGCCATGCGCGCGGCCAGCGGCGGCAGCAGGCTGCGGTTGAACAGCGCGTCGGCCGACACGGGTGCCTTCAGGCCGAAGGCCTGGCTGACCTGCTCGGCCTGTCGGGCCAGCAGCTGCGGGTCGATGTCGCCCAGGCCGTGGCGCTGCGTATCGGGCGCGGCCAGGTATTGCGAGGTGATGGCCCAGCGCGCCAGTTCCAGCTTTTCATCCAGGATGGGCTCGCGCTGGCGCACGGCGGCCACGGCCAGCGCGGGCTGGGCCAGGCATTCGATGAGGGCGCGGTTGCTG
>DATKFT010000431.1:0-5026 GCA_035544335.1 Pseudorhodoferax sp. | reverse complement strand
CCTGTGGCGGCCGGATCGATTGAAAAAAGCACGCGCGCCTGAGCGCGCAAAGCCCGTGATTTTAGCTCGTGATACGCACTGCCTTTCAAAGCTGTGCGCATGCCAGGGAAATCCGCGCCATCCGCGCCGGGGCGCTCAGCGTCCGCGGCCGCCACGGCGCTGGGCACCACCGCCCCCGCCGCCTGCGCCACCACCCCCGCCACGGCGCTGCTGCCCCTGGCGCTGGCGCGTGAAACTGTCCGCGCCGATGTAGCCGAACGAGGTCTTCATCGGGTCGGGCTGGCCGCCACCACCGCCGCCACCACCACCGCCGGTACCGTCCCGCGGCTTGCGCCGCTGGCCGCCGGGCGTGCTGACTGTCAGCGGATTGGGAATCGGACCCTCGCCGCGGCCGCCTTCGCCGTCACGCCGCTCGCTGGCGTAGCCGCCACCCATGCCCGCACCCGCGCCGCCGCGCCCGCCGCGCTTGCCGCGTCCGGCACCGGCATTGCCACGCGGTTGCGCCGGCGCCGCGCCCTCACCGCCGCCGACCGGCCTGGCACCGCGGGGTCCGCGACCGCCACGACGGTCGGGCTGGCCGCGCGCAGCCGCACCACGCGGGGGCTGCGGCTGCGGCGCGCGCGCGCCCGCCGCACGCATCAGCGCCTGGATGTCGCGCGTGTCCAGCTCCAGCGCCGCGCCGCGTTTGAGGCCGCGCGGCAACAGCATGGCGCCGTAGCAGATGCGGATCAGCCGGCTGACGGCGTGGCCGACCGCCTCGAACATGCGCCGCACCTCGCGGTTGCGCCCCTCGGAGATGGTGACGCGGTACCAGCAGTTGGAGCCCTCGCCGCCGCCGTCTTCGATGCTGCCGAACTGGGCCATGCCATCGTCGAGCTGCACGCCGTCGAGCAGGCGCTGCTTCTCCTCGTTGCTGAGCGCGCCCAGCACGCGCACCGCGTACTCGCGCTCCAGCCCGAAGCGCGGGTGCATGAGCTGGTTGGCCAGCTCGCCCGAGTTCGTGAACAGCAGCAGGCCTTCGGTGTTCAGGTCCAGCCGGCCCACGGATTGCCACTTGCCCTGGAACAGCTTGGGCAGCTTGCGGAACACGGTTGGACGGTTCTGCGGATCGTCGTGCGTGACGACCTCGCCCGTGGGCTTGTGGTAGGCGATCACACGCGGCGGCGGCGCGTCGATGCGGATGCGGATCGGCTTGCCGTTGACCTTGACCTGGTCGCCGTACTGGATGCGCTGGCCGATGTGGGCGGGCTCGTTGTTGACCGAGATGCGCCCTTCGGTGATGAGCTGCTCCATCTCCAGCCGCGAGCCCAGCCCCGCCTGCGCGAGGATCTTGTGCAGCTTGGGTGTCTCGGGCTGCGGCGGCAGCACGCGCTTGGGCGGGGCGAGGTCCGCAGCCTCTTCGTCTTCGTCGAAACGGCCGGACACCACATCGGCGAAGCGGCTTTCGAGCGACCCGGACTCCGCCGACGGCGCCTCGCCCGGCTGTCCGGATGCAGCGGCCGCAGGCGTCTCCTCGGGCGTCGGCAGCGGGGCCGGCGCGGCGGATGGCGCGGGCTGCGACGCGGACGTCACCGCCTCGGCGTGCACTTCACCGCTGTCGTCTTCGGGCGCAGTGCCGGGAATGTCGTTCATGGGCTGGGGTCCGCAGGTTCGGACGCGGCACGGGGTGCACCGTCGTCGGGGGGGGATTCGAAAGAGAAGAGATCGGGTGGCGCCGGCGGATCGCCGGCGGAGGTGGCGGCCTGGGGCACTTCCGAAGGCTCGGAGGGCTCGGGCGCGGCCATTGGCTCGGAAGGCTCGGAAGGCTCGGGCGCCTCCGGTGCCTCGACGGCTGTGGATGCCTCGGACGCTTGGGGCGGCGCGGCAGCGTCGGCAGGCTCGGCCGCCGCATCCGCCTCGCCCGCCTCGTCCATGGGCAAGGCGGCCTGCGCCGGATCGGCGGCCGCCAGCGCCGCCATCAGCCGCGCGCGCTGCGCCGGGTCGTCGGCCACGGGCAGTTGGTCCAGCGACTCCAGGCCCAGGTCGTCCAGGAACTGTCGCGTGGTCGCGAACAGCGCCGGGCGCCCCACGGTCTCACGGTGGCCGATGACCTCGATCCAGCCGCGGTCCTCGAGCTGCTTGAGCACCTGGGCGTTGATGCTGACGCCGCGGATGTCCTCCATGTCGCCGCGCGTCGCCGGCTGGCGGTAGGCGATGATGGCCAGCGTCTCCAGCGCCGCACGCGTGTAGCGCGGCGGCTTTTCGGGATGCAGGCGGTCCAGGTAGGGGCGCATGGTCGGTTGGCTCTGGAAGCGCCAACCCGACGACACACTGACCAGCTCCAAGCCGCGCTGCGTCCACTCCTGCTGCAGTTCGCCCAGCAAGGTCTTGATGGTGTCGGCACCCAGCATGTCGTCGAACAGCACGCGCAGCTCGCGCACAGGCAAGGGCTGCGGCGAACACATCAAGGCCGCCTCGAGGACATGCTTGGCCTCTGCCGAATTCATGGCTGCTACGGTTCCGGGAAAAGCACCGGGGCGGTGCGGGCACGGATGCGTCTGGGTGGACTGGCTGCAGCCCCGGCGAGCGCATCGGGCGTTGTATCTGGCATTCGCACGGAGGGCCTTCGGGCCAGGCCGCGCGCGCTGTCAGGGATTGTAGCGCAGCCCCCATGCCGCCAGTGCGCTCTGCATGTCGGCAGGCAGGGGCGCTTGCAGCGCGATCGGCACGCCCGTCACAGGGTGCGTGAAGCCCAGCCGGAAGGCATGCAGCGCCTGGCGCGTGAGCCCGGCCGCGGGCGCGCCGCCGTACAAGACGTCGGCCACCAGGGGATGGCCCAGCGAGGCCGCATGGACACGGATCTGGTGCGTGCGGCCCGTGTGCAGTGTGCAGTGCAGCCAGCAACCCTGCTCGGACTGCGCCAGGCAGGCGAAGTCGGTGCGCGCGGTCTTGCCCGCGTCGCGCGCCAGGTCGACGACGGCCATGCGCAGGCGGTTGCGCGGGTCGCGCCCGATCGGGGCCTGCACGCTGCGCTGCGCGGGGCCCGTCCAGGGCTTGTGCGCCAGGGCCAGGTACTGGCGGCTGACGGCACGCTGCGCGATCAGCGCCACGAGCGCGTCCATGCAGGCGCGCGTGCGCGCCACGACCATGAGGCCGCTGGTGTCCTTGTCGAGCCGGTGCACGATGCCGGCGCGCGGCACCCCGGCTGCCGCCGGGTCCAGCGCCAGCAGGCCGTTGAGCAGGGTGCCGCTCCAGTTGCCGGGCGCCGGGTGCACGACCAGCCCTGCCGGCTTGTTGACCACGCGCAGGTGCGCGTCTTCGTAGACGATGTCCAGCACCATGGCCTGCGGCACGAAGGCCTGGCTCTGCTGCGTGGGCCGCAGTTCCACGACCACGGCGTCGCCCACGCGCACACGCGCCGCCGGTTTGCGCGCCGCCAGGCCGTTCACCTGCACGGCCTGCGCGTCGATCAGCTGCTGCAGGTAGCTGCGCGAGAACTCCGGCACCAGCAGTGCCAGCGCACGGTCCAGCCGCTGCCCGTGCAGGCCTGCGTCCACCGTGGCCTGGCGCAGTTCCGGCTCGGTGGCCAAGCCCTGCAGGTCCTCGGGGCCATCCGCCGCGGCTTCGCCGTGGGGGTCGCTCGATATAATTGCCGCCGCTTCTTTCAAGGGATCTGCCAGTGTTCCATCGCTCCAAATTATCGGCCCTCGCGCCCGTGCTGCTGGCCGCGGCTTTGGTCGGCTGCGCGACCAAGTCGGCGGACGAGACCGCGAACTGGAGCCCGAACCGCATCTACAGCGAGGCCAAGGAAGAACTCGGCGCCGGCGGTTACGAGCGCGCGATCACGCTGTTCGAGAAGCTCGAAGGCCGCGCCGCCGGCACCCCGCTGGCGCAGCAGGCCCAGCTGGAAAAGGCCTACGCCTACCACCGCTCCAACGAGCAGGCCCAGGCGATCGCCACGCTGGACCGCTTCATCAAGCTGCATCCGGCCAGCCCCGCGCTGGACTATGCGCTGTACCTGAAGGGCATCGTCAACTTCAACGAGAACATGGGCATGTTCGCGTTCATCAGCCGGCAGGACCTGTCCGAGCGCGACCAGAAGGCCGCCAAGGACTCGTTCGAGGCCTTCAAGGAGCTGGTGACGCGCTTTCCCGAGTCGCGCTACACGCCCGACGCGCGCCAGCGCATGACCTACATCGTCAACTCGCTGGCGCAGTACGAGGTGCACGTGGCGCGCTACTACTACACGCGCGGCGCCTATGTGGCGGCCATCAACCGCGCCCAGATCGCGCTGGCCGACTACCGCGAAGTGCCTGCCCTCGAAGAGGCGCTCTACATCATCTACAAGAGCTACGAGGCCCTGGGCATGACGCAGCTGCGCGACGATGCGCGCCGCGTGCTGGAAACCAACTACCCGCAGAGCGCCTACGTCCAGCGCGGCTTCAAGCCCAAGGAAGATCCATGGTGGAAGGTCTGGTGACGGCCGGTCCGGCCAGTTCGTCCAGCAGTTGCAGGAATTCGGCCTCGTCCTGCAGCTGACGCATGGGGGGCAGCGCCGCGCGCAGGCGCTTGCCATAGCCCATCTGCACGAGCCGCGTGTCGCCCACGACCAGCACGCCGCGGTCGCTCTCGCGCCGGATCAGGCGCCCTGCCCCCTGCTTGAGTGCCACGGCCGCCTCGGCCAGGAAATAGGTCTTGAACGCGCTGCCACCGGCCTGCTCGATCTGCTGCGCACGGGCTTCGACCAGGGGGTCGTTGGGCGGCGGGAACGGCAGCTTGTCGATGACGACCAGCTGCAGCGCATCGCCGGGCACGTCCACGCCCTCCCAGAACGAGGCCGATGCGACCAGCACGCAGCCCAGCCCGCCGCTCCCATCGCCTTCGCGGAAGCGGTCCAGGATGCGCTGGCGGGCCATCTGCCCCTGCACCAGCACCTCGAGCTGCCCGGCCAGCCGGCTCTGCAGCGCCTGGCCGATGCTGCGCAGCGCGCGCAAGGTGGTCGTGAGCACCGGCGTGCGACCGCCCAGGCGCGCCGCCGCATCGGCCA
>DATKFT010000430.1:0-17057 GCA_035544335.1 Pseudorhodoferax sp. | reverse complement strand
TGGACGCGCACAACGCCACGGCCGTGCTGGCCCTGCCCTACCACCTCATGATCACCTACACCGGGCTGGTCACGCTGATGTTCCTGTACATGCCCTGGGGACCGCAGGCCGTCTACAAGGAAGACCGCCAGACCTTCGTCGCCGAGGTGTTCCCCTCCTCCACGGGCTTCAGCAACCAGCCCCGATCGGGCGTGGCCACGCCGCTCGTGTCCGTGGCCGACCTCATGCGCGAGGCCATCAGCACCTGGCATGGCGCCCCCGTGAGCCGCATCGTGCTGAGCAACCCCGGTGATGCCACGGCGCGCGTGACGCTGTACCGCGACGAGGGCGGCAAGCTCTCGTCCAACCAGAGTTCGATGAGCTTCGACGGCACCAGCGGCAAGCTGCTGGGCCGTGCCGGCGAGGACATCGCGCCGGCGTCCGACACGCGCGGCGTGCTCTACGGCCTGCACATCGGCCGCTTCGCCAACCCGCTGCTGCGCTGGCTGTTCTTCGTCTCGGGCATCGCGGGCTGCGTGATGGTGGCCACGGGCCTGCTGATGTGGTCCGTCAAGGAACGCCAGCAGTACGCCAAGGTCCTGGCCAAGGGTGGGCGTGTGGGCTTGGGCCTGCGCCTGGTCGACGGTCTCAACGTGGGTGCGGTCGCGGGCCTGCCGCTGGCCATGGCCGCGTTCTTCTGGGCCAACCGCCTCGTGCCCGTGGGCATCGCCGAGCGCCAGGCCGTCGAGATCGCGTGCTTCTTCTGGGCCTGGGGCCTGGCCGCCGTGGCCGGCCTGGCCTGGCCAGCACGGCGCATGTGGCAGGTCCAGCTCGCGCTGGGCGGCCTGCTGTTCGCCTTGCTGCCCGTGCTCAATCCGCTCACCGGCGGCATGGGTCTCCTCGCCAGCGTGCCGGCCGGCCAATGGCGTGTCGCGGGCTTTGACCTCACGGTGCTCGTGCTGGGCGCAGGCCTGCTCGCGGCCGCCTGGTACGTGGGCAAGCGCAAGCCGGCCGCCAAGCCGCGCACGGCCACCGCCAAGGCCGAGACCCCGGTGCGCACACCCGAGCCGCGGCTCGAGACCGCGGGGGCCGGCCAATGAAGGCGCTGCTCGCGTTCTCGGCCGCGCTGACCGGTTTTTCGGCGCTGAGCCTGGCCATGGACAGGCACTACGAAGACTTCAAGGGCCGCGGCAACGCGCCATCGGCCTTGCTGCGGCGCTGGATGCGCGTGGGTGGCACGCTGGGCCTGCTGCTGTCGCTGTGGGCCGCCATCGCGGGTTACGGCAATGCCCAGGGCTGGGTGTTCTGGTTCGGCGCGATGACGGTGGCAGCGCTGGTCGTGGTGCTGACGTTGAGCTACGCGCCCAAGCGCATCGCGCGGCTGCTAGGCGCAGGCGGCGTGCTGCTGGCGCTCAGTGCGCTGGCCAGCCTGGCCTGGCGCTGAGCACTGGCCTGTCGGAGAGGCGCTGCCGCCATCGGTCGGCGAAGCGCGAACAAATGCGGAAGGCAGCGGGTGAAAGCAGCGCTGGGTGGATATCGAGTCGCCGCTCGACTCGCAATGCCCCGTTTGCTTGAAATGCGCTCGGCAGCGCCGATGCGCATATCCCTTGTCGCCCGAGTTCGACACTTCCGAATGGATTGACCGACTCGCCCCGCATGTTGACAAGCACTGAGCGGGGGTTTCTCAGTTTTCTGCAGCGGCACATTCGTTTGGATATTTATGGGCATTTTGCTGCGACCAGGTCGCCACACCTGCCAATCGAAAACGATGAGATCCTCCGCTCGGGAGATTTGAGGACAAGAATACCGGTTCGACACTCACCAAACTGATCTGCAGTGGCATTTTTGAAGCGGTCGATACAGATCAAATGGTTTGGCAAGCTTGGTGTCAAACCCGGTCGTCGGCATGCAATTTCGTCGGGCGCTGACGAGGCCTGCCCGGCAGACGCGCGATGGCGGCTCCAATCCATCTGATCGTGCTCGCGCAAGCGCGTCAGCAGAGCCCCGTGCAGCTGCTGCCATAGCGTGCTGCTGAAGGGGTGTCGGGCCATCGGGGCCTGCGGTCTACCGTCACCTTGCGATGGCCCTGCGCCGGGTCGTGTTGACTGCTCTTCGCAAACCAGGGCGTCCACACAGCCAGCAAATAATTCTATTATTTATGTGTACTGACCATTTTCCATGGTTGACGATGCTCTCCTGAAAAAAATCAGCCACCAATATTCTTTGCATTCATGAAAAATTCAGCATTTGAATACTGAATCTACTCAAGCATGAAAATTTCTTGGCAAATTGGCTTGAAATGCAACTCCCTTGCGATGGGCGAATTCCAGTGAAGCAACATGCTGAGAGGATTCTATTGTGTCAAATTACGAGCAAATCTTCTACCCGACTTTGATATCAATACTGGTCGGATCTCTGTCTGCGTGCGGCGGAGGGCAATCCGAGCAAGAGGGGCCGCTGAGCGCCCTCTCCTCAGGCTGCAGCGCCGGCGACTGCAGTCGTGAAGTCATCCATGCGGCCGCTGCAAAACCTGCGATCCGAAACAACCTCGTCAGGACCGCCGCCGCTGACGACACGGTCGATCTTTTCGGACATCCCGGAATGACCGGCCCCACCGAGCGCTTCGGCCCCGGAATCTACGGGTTCACGAACTACAACGCGGATGTCGATGCGTTCACCACCATGCCCAACGAGGACATCAGCTCGCTGGTGGTGGGCGCGAAGGCGGTGGTCTGGCTGTGCACCGACTACGCCCCCGTGGGCCGGGACAAGACCGTCGAGCTCGGTCAATGCCAAGTCTTCAAGAAGGGCACCACCCCCAGCCTGCCCCAGCTCGGATTCGACGACAAGACCAGTAGCGTCATCGTCACGGCCGGCAAGAACTTGCGGTCTGCGGTCGGCATGGAAGCCTGGGCCGACACGAACTTCAGCGGCACGACCCAGGCCTTCATGGCGGGTGGTTACGACTTTGCGGACATCGTCAACGGCGTCGGGAACGATGCCATCAGTTCCATCAAGGTCCGGCCCGGCTACATGGCGGTGCTCTGCACGAACGGAATCGGTCACGCCCAGACCCTGGAGAACGGCATCCCCACGGGTGCGAAGTGCCGGCTCTTCACCGCCGGCGAGTACGCGACGATGCCGGCCGGCTACAACGACATCGTCACCTACCTCAACGTCCTGCCGGTGGCAAACAACCCGGCCCTGGTGGGGTCCTATGGCCCGATCAAGCAATGGCCGTACGCAGCGATCAACCAGTACCTGCTCACCGATGGCCGAGTGATGATCAACGAGAGCGAGGCCGACGACGGCAAGCCGTCCACCGGCGAATACATGATCTGGAATCCAGCGGACGATACCTACGTCAACGAGACGATGTTCGCCAAGGGGGCCAACCTCTTCTGCAGTGCGTTCGTGCATCTGCCGAATGGCAATCTGTTCGCGGTGGCCACCGGCGGCGGTGGAAACACCACCGACCTGACCACCCTGTTCGACAGTTCCACAGGACGTTGGGAGCTGGCGCCCAAGATGATCTGGAAGCGCTACTACCCGAGTGCGGCACTGACGCCGAACGGCTCGGTGGTGGTTGCCGGTGGCAACGACGTCTTCGGGAAGGCTTATGGGCAGGAGAATGCGGCGATCACCACGCCGGAGATCTTCGAGAACTGGTCCTGGCGCGAACTCACGAACGCCAAGCTCTCTTTCAGCGACAACCGCGGCACAACGAACGACTCCGCGTACTGGCCGTGGATGCAGGCAGCCGCCAACGGCAAGATGTTCATCGCCGGGCCCGACATCCGCATGCGCTACATCGATCCCGCAGGCAGCGGCGCGCTGTCGGAGGCCGGCACCCGGGACGCGTCGTACCGCAGCTATGGCAGCTACGCCATGTTCGCGCCTGGCCAGCTGCTGCTGTCGGGCGGCAGCAACTCGCTCGCAAGCGCCAGCGTCGTCAGTTTCGACGGCGTCCACGCCGCCGTTGCCCCTGTCTCGCCGATGCTGTACGGCCGACGCCAGCACAATCTGACCATCCTGTCCAACGGGGAAGTGCTGGTCATCGGCGGCAACGGCGACGGTGCCGAGACATACTCCTCGAAAGCGCCGGTGATGGTCGGCGAGATCTGGAATCCTGAATCGAAGACATGGCGTGCCGCCGCCGACTACCAGATCTCGCGGCAGTACCACAGCACAGCGATGCTGATCCCGGACGGCCGGGTGCTGCTGGCGGGCAGCTGCAGTTCCGGCGCGCCGTGCCAGCGGAACTCCGAACTGTTCTCGCCGCCGTACCTGTTCAACGTGGACGGCAGCGCGGCCACCCGGCCGGTGATCACGCAGGTGAAGGACCAATGGCGCTACGGCGAGGCCATCACCGCCGCCTTCAACAACAGCGATGTCGCGAAGGCCCATCTGATCAAGCTGGGCGCTGTCACGCATTCCACCAACTTCGAGCAGCGCCTGGTGCCGCTCACCATCACCGCGAACGGCAGTGCTGCCATCCGGTTCACTGCGCCGGCGAATGCGAACCTGGCGCCCCCGGGCCATTACATGCTGGTCATGGTGAATGCGGCAGGCACCCCCTCCGTCGCCCGGACCGTGCAGATCACCAACAACGTGGCGCCCTTGGGCACGGCCAGCCAGTCCAGCACCTACGGCGGCAACCAGTTCCCGGCAGCCAATGCGTTGGACGGCTCCACCGGCAGCTTCTCGCACACGGCCACGCAAGACCGCGCCGCCACTTGGACGCTGCAGTGGAGCCAGGACGTGATCGTCGAGCAAATCGCGCTGCACAACCGCGCCGAAGGCTGGCGCCAACGTCTGCGCGACATCAAGGTGAGCCTCTACGACGCCTCAGGGCGGGTGCTCTGGACCTCAGCCCTGCTCAATGCATCCAACGCGCTCAAGTCGCCCAGCCGGCTGGACATCGACCTCTACCGGCTCGGCGTCGGTGCGGTCAAGGCACGCAAGCTGGTGGTGCAGCGGCAGCCCGATCCGAACCTCACCGGAGGTCCCGGTGACAACGCCGATGGCGTCAGTACGCTGACCTTGAGCGAAGTGCAGGTGTTTGCAAAGTGACCTCGCCTGTCGAACAAGCAGCCAGGCGCTGCCGGACGCTGGCGTCCTTCACGGTGTGGAGGCGGATGGCGCTGCATGCGGCGGTGGTCCTGGCAACGGCCTCGCCCGCGCTCTGCAGCGCGCACGGTGCGGGTGCGCACGCGAAGGAGTCCGCGGCCGCCGACACGGTGCCCGCTGGCGTCAGCAAGGAAGCCATCGACCGCATGCTGGAGATGCAGGTGGCGCGCGGCGGTGTGCCGGACGACGCCTTGCGTGCGAAGGTCGTGGACGTGTTGCGCACGCGCGCATTGCTAGCACGCGAAGCGAAGGCCGCCGGACTTGCGAATTCGCCCCGGGTGCAGGCCGAGATCGACATCGCGACCAACCAGATTCTCGCGCAGGCCTACGAGGAGCGCCTGCGCCGTGCGCTGGCGCCCACCGAGGCAGACGTGAAGGCGCGCTACCACATGATGCGCGAAGCCACGAAAACGGGAACAGCGAAGGTCGCCTGGCCGACGTTCGAGGAAGCGCGCGCGTCGCTGGCGCAGACCATCGTGGAAGAGCGGATTGCGCAGAAGCTTGTCGCGCTGCAAGACAAGGGCAAACCTCGACAACCCTAGACCGGCCACGGACCTGGGTCCACGCCAACGCCAACAGGCCTCGGCGGACTTGGTCAGAGTCTTCTTGGGGGCTCTAAGCATAGAAGCAGAAATTCGTTGGTTCCGGCGGCTGGCGTCCGAATACTCGGAGCGTCTACAACCTTCCGGAACCCCCATGGCCACCCTCCGACTGGGCGACACCGCCCCCGATTTCGAGCAGCAATCCAGCCTCGGCACCATCCACTTCCATAGCTGGGCGGGCGATTCCTGGGTCGTGCTGTTCTCGCACCCGGCCGACTTCACGCCCGTGTGCACGACCGAACTGGGCCGCACCGCCGCGCTGGCCGGCGAATTCGCCAAGCGCGGCGTCAAGCCCATCGCGGTCAGCGTCGACCCGGTGGACAAGCACCAGCAATGGATCGCCGACATCGACGCGACGCAGAACACCTCGGTGCAGTTCCCGATCCTGGCCGACGCCGACCGCAAGGTCTCCGAGCTCTACGACCTGATCCACCCCAACGCCTCGACCACGGCCACCGTGCGCAGCGTGTTCTTCATCGACCCCAAGAAGGTGGTGCGTGCCACGCTGACCTATCCGGCCAGCACGGGCCGCAACTTCGACGAGCGGCTGCGCGTGATCGACTCGCTGCAGCTGACCGACAGCCACAAGGTCGCCACGCCGGCCGACTGGAAGGACGGCGACGACGTGGTCATCCTGCCCAGCCTGCAGGACCCCAAGGAACTGGCCGAGCGCTTCCCCAAGGGCTACACCGCCGTGCGGCCCTACCTGCGCATCACGCCGCAACCGAACCGCTGAACCCCACGCTGCTGTCCGCGTGCCGCGGACGGCGCACTGCCCAAGCGAGGACCGACATGGCCCATGACCGACTGATCCTGTTGCAGCCTGGCTTCAGCGACGCCAGGTACCCGGGCGAGCAGTTCGTGTGCATCGACTGCCTGCCCATCGAAGGCCTGCTGGCCAGCGACCCCACACGCGGCGCACAGCTCGACGTGGAACGCGTGGCCTTCGAGAAGCCGCGCCAGGCCGTGGTGGCCGCGCTCGACGCCGACCACCAGGGCCTGCCCGTGCTGATCTTCGGCGACGGCGTGCCGCCGCCCGAGGACGCGCAGCACGTGAACGGCCGCTACTTCGTGTCCGACCCGCGCCGCATCCTGGCGCTGCTGGCCGAGCGCCACGGCTTCTTCAAGCTGCACTGAATGCACCGAACCGGCAGGCGCCGCGCGGCACCTGCCCTGGCTGTCGGCTCAGAGCGCGGCCGAGCGCCAAACGATGTCGCGCACATTGAGCTTGCGCGGGATGATGCCCAGCGCCTGGAAGCTGTCGGCCAGCTGCTGCTGCTGTGCCACATGCGCGTCCGTGACGGGATCCAGCGAGAACTCGGCACGTGCGAACGCGGTCGACCAGGACTTCTGGTCGATGCCCGTGGCCTCGGCTGCCAGTGCGGCCAACTCGTCGCGGTGCGCGCCCGACCACAGCGTGAGCTTGCGCAGCTCGTCGAGCACGGCCACGAGCGCGCCGGGGTGGCGCTCGGCAAAGCCGCGGCCCGCCATGTAGTAGGACGAGCTCGCCAGCCGCCGGTCCGTGGTGTCGGCGATCACGCGGGCGCCGTAGCGCTCCTCGGCGATCGCGTAGTACGGATCCCAGACCACCCAGGCATCGATGTTGCCGCCATTGAAGGCGGCCGTGGCATCGGCCGGCGACAGATAGGTCGGCACGATGTCTTCGAAGCGCAGGCCGGCCAGCGCGAGCGCCTTGACCGCCACGTTGTGCGCGCTCGAGCCCTTGCCAAAAGCGAGCTTCTTGCCCTTGAGATCGGCCACGTTCTGGATGGGCGAGTTGCGGGGCACCAGCACGGCGTGCTGGGCCGAGGGCGTGGCCGCCGCGTAGACCAGGTTGGAGCCGCCGGCCTGGGCGAAGACGGGCGGCGTGTCGCCGACCGAGCCCAGGTCGATCGCGCCGGCACCCAGCGCCTCCAGCATGGGCGGGCCGAACTGGAACTCCACCCACTTCACGCTGGGCACGCCGAGCGCCTGCAGGCGCTTCTCGACGACCTGCTGCTTGCGCGCAAGCACGAGGACGGCCGAACCCTTCTGAAAACCGATGCGTACCTCCTTGGGCAGCGTGCCCTGGGCCTGGGCTGAGCCACCGGGCGCGAGCGCCCAGGCCGAAGCCGCGAGCGCGGCCGCGCCGAACTGGCGGCGGCTGGAATGGGCGTGGAAGTGGCGTGTCACGGCAGAACTCCTGGTGGTGGGCAGATGGGGTGTGCGCATGCAGCTTAGGGAGCCGGCACGGGGGTGTCGAATACGCTTTGCGCGCTTGCTTATGCGGATTTGGCGGCTTGGCGGTTTGCCGGCTCGGTGGTCCGGCGCTGTGCCGAACCTGCGTCCACAGCGCGCGCGGCTGCCCAAGAATGAGGCAACGCAGTGCCAGGCCGCATGGGGCCTCGCTGTGGCCGCCCCGTCCCGCGGCTGTCAACAGGGATGTCCACAGCGGGCCGGGACAAGTGCGGGGCCGGCCCGCAGGGCTCAGGGCGGATGCCCGGCCTTGGCCAGCGCGGCCGCAAGCCTGTCAATCTCCGCGCAGCCCTGCGCGCCGCACAGGATGCGCAGGTGGCCCAGGTTGCGCCGCGCGCCTTCGATGTCGCCGGTCGCGATGAACAGCTCACCCTGGTACTGCAGCGCAGGCCGGTAGGCACCGTCGAAGAACAGCGCCTCCTGGTAGCTGCGCGCCGCCGCCTCGTAGCGGCGCAGCTGGCGCTGGCTGTAGCCCAGCAGGTTGTAGATCTCGGCGTGCTGCACCTCGCGTGCGCGCGCCTCGAGCCGGCTGATGGCCTTGTCGTACTCGCCCGCATAGATCAGCGCCTTCTCCGCGGCCAGGTCCGGCAGGTCGCCGCTGGGCGCCGCGGCGACCGCGTGGGCCGGTGCGGGCTGGGCCAGCGCCGCCAGCAGCGCCACGGTGGCGCGCGCCACCGCGCCTTTGTACCTTGGCGCCTGGGGCCCCGCGGCGCGGTCGGCGCCCGTGCCGCGCTCATCGGGGCGGCCCCCGCCAGCGGGGCCCCTGGTCGTCGCGCTCACTGGACTGCCCTCCGTGCCACGCACTGCGCGTGCGGGCGTTCTCGGTGCGGCCGGGCGGCGCTCATGCGGCCACCACCTCGGACGCGGCGTGGTACTCGCCCATGGCCGACAGGATGTCGCGCTTGTACTCGGCAAAACGCGCACCGGCACGGTCGCGCGGCCGCGGCAGCTCGACCGCGAGTTCGCGCACGATGCGGCCCGGCCCGGCGTTCATGACGATCACCTTGTCGGACAGGAACAGCGCCTCGTCCACGTCGTGCGTGACCAGGATCATGGTCACGCGTTCGACGCGCCAGATGCGCTGGATCTCCTCCTGCAGGCGCACGCGCGTGAGCGCGTCCAGTGCGCCGAGCGGCTCGTCCAGCAGCAGGATCTCGGGCTTGTTGACGAGCGCGCGCGCGATCGCCGCGCGCTGCGCCATGCCGCCCGAGAGCTGGTGCGGGTAGGCCTGCTCGAAGCCCGACAGCCCCACCAGCGCGATGTGCTCGCGCACCGACTGCTGCTTGCGCTGCGGCGGCCAGGGCGAGTTCAACAGCGACAGGCCGACGTTCTGCTCCAGCGTGAGCCAGGGCAGCAGCCGGTGGTCCTGGAACACGATGCCGCGCGACAGGCTGGTGCCCGCGATGCGCTCGCCGTGCACGAGGATGTCGCCGCTGTAGGTCGGGTCCAGCCCGGCGATCAGCCGCAGCAGCGTGGATTTTCCGCAGCCGCTGGGGCCGACGATGGAGACGAAGGCGCCCGGCGCCACGTCGAAGCTGGCGTGCTGCAGCACGTCCAGCCGCGGCCGCCCCTCGACCTCGTAGCTCTTGGACACATCGCGGATCTGCAGTTGCCCCTTGCTCATTTCGCGGTCCCCTCGAAGCCCTGCTTCCAACGCAGCACACGCCGTTGCAGCGCAAACATGGCGCGGTCGATCGCGAAGCCGATCAGGCCGATCACGGCCATGCAGACCAGCAGCTGGTCCGTCATGAGCAGGCTCTGCGCGCGGAAGATCAGAAAGCCCAGGCCCTCCAGCCCGCTCAGGCCCTCGGCCACCACCACGAGCGCCCAGGCCAGGCCCGCGGCATAGCGCAGCGCGACCATGATGCTGGGCGTGGCGGCCGGCAGGATCACCTTGCGCACGAGCTGCGCACGCGTGAGCGTGAGCACGTCGGCCAGTTCCACATAGCTCTTGTCCACGCTGCGGATGCCCTGCAGCGTGTTCAGGAACACCGGGAAGAACACCGACTTGGCGATCACGAGGATCTTGGCCGGTGCGCCCAGGCCCAGCCACAGCACGATCAACGGAAACCAGGCAATGCCCGGGATGTGGCGGATGGTGTCGAAGGTCGGCCCGAAGAAGCGCTCGACCTTGCGCGACAACCCGGCCGCGATGCCCAGGCCCACGCCCAGCAGGCTGCCGTACAGAAAGGCCTGGCCCACGATGTTGAGGCTGGACAGGAAGTCCAGCAGCAGGTTCTGCGTGCTCAGCATGGTCCAGAAGGCCTTGAGCACGGCCGCCGGCTCGGGCAGGAAGACCTTGTCCACCCATTGCAGCGAGACGGCGGTCTGCCACCAGGCCAGCACCAGCAGCGGCAGCATGAAACCGATCCAGCCGCCGTTGCCGAGCGCGCGGCGCAGGCGGCCGGGCCCGGCCGGCCGGCTCGGCGGCACCTGCACGGTGCCAATGACCTCCGCAGCGGCGCTCATGGATGCCCCCTTCGGCCTGCGGCCTGTCCCCCCGAGGGGGAGCGCGCTTGTTCGGAGCGGTCCATCACGGCGCTCATCGGTAGATCGTGTGGGAGCCGCCCACGAAGAAGCGGCCGTCGATGAAGGCGTCGACCTGGGCATCGGACAGCTTGCGCTCGGACAGGATGTCGTCGCCGTTGGCGATGTACCAGTCGCGGAAGCTCTTGATGGCCTGGCGCGCCTTGTCGGCGTTGGGCTCGCCGGCCATGAAGTCCCACTGGCCCAGGTGGGTGATCTGGAACTTGGCGACCTCGATCGGCACGCGCGTCTCCTTGGCGATGATCTTGGCGGCCTCGTCCACGTTGTCGTTGGCCCACTCAGAGGTGCGCTCGCGCGCGGCCAGGAAGGCCTTGACGACCTCGGGGTGCTTCTCGGCGAACTCGCGCCGTGCAAAGTAGGTCACGCGGCCACCGCTTTGCGTGTAGATGCCGTCGTCGGGCGAGCGGCCCACGACCTTGAGCTTGCCGGCCAGCCAGGCGCCCGTGAACGCGCCGGCGGCCAGGTGCGCCGTGGTCGCGTCGATCGCGCCCGACAGGATGCCCGAGACCACGACGGAGCCGTTGTCGATGGACTCGTAGCGCACGCGGCCCTTCTTCTCGCGCGAATCCAGCGGCAGGCCCGCCTTGGTCAGCTGCTCGAACGGCGAGGACCAGTAGCAGCTGATGCGGCTGCTGCCGAACTTCTTGCCGTCCAGGTCGGCCACGGTGTTGATGTTCTTGTTGTCGGCGCGCGCGAGGATGGGTGCGCGGTAGCGGTTCGAGGGCTCGGACACCCAGACCACCACGCCGTCCAGGCCGTTGGCGCGGTGCACCGTGGCCGGGTA
Organism: Pseudorhodoferax sp.; assembly: GCA_035544335.1. Lineage (GTDB taxonomy): Bacteria > Pseudomonadota > Gammaproteobacteria > Burkholderiales > Burkholderiaceae_C > Pseudorhodoferax. Next base: position 5,780 of record DATKFT010000430.1, on the reverse strand, counting down.
GATCATGCGCTGCGCGATCGCGAGCTTGCCGCCACCGACGGCCGCGCTCTCGGCGCCGATCAGCTCGGCCGTGCTGGTGGCGATCAGCGTGATCTTCTTGGTGCCGATCTTGTCGAACTCCTCCTTGAAGAAGCCCTTCTCGCGCGCCACCACGGTCCAGGGCGAGAGCTGCAGGTTGATCTCGGGCAGCACCTCGGCCGTGGCGGCGCCAGCGCCCATGGCCAGTCCCAGCGCCGTGGCCAGGGCATGCAGGGGGCGCCGCAGGCTGCGGCGCAAGGAGTTGGAGGAAGCGTCGTTCATGGGGGTCCCCGTGGTCGGTTGAAGAAGGTGGCGCCGCCATACCGGTGGTTCGGCGGGCCTCGCGCATTCTTCGGACAGCAGGTGCGGCTGTGAACGGCGCATTTCGCATATGCATCTGTGCAATGCGCAGTTGGCCCGCAGCGCGGCCGGTGCTGCAATCGCGGCCGTGCTCACATCGGTCCGCTCGCTCGTTGCCCGTTCGCTTTCGCGCATGCCGCTGTGGCTCATGGCATTGGCCTGCGCCGCCCTCGCGACGGCCTCGGCCTGGCTGTTGCTGCGCCCCGGCCTGCCGCAGGCGCACGCCGGCCCGGCATCCGCTGCGCGACAGGTGCCGCAGGGGCAACCGGGGTGGGCCCAGCTGCGCATCGGCGTGGCAGCGGCCGCGATGCCGCTGGTCAGCGCCACGCGCAACTACACCGAAGAAGGCCACGAGCTCACGCTGGCGCGCGCGCTGGGCGAGCGCCTGGGTGCCGCACCGCAGTTCGTGGCGCTGGCCCCGCAGGACGTCGCGGCCGCGCTCGCCGATGGCCGCGTGGACGCCGTGCTCACGCGCCAGCCACCGGCCGGCCTGCAAGCGGCCGGCATCGCGGTGCTGGACAGCGGCTACCGCGCCGGCATCGCCGCGGCGATGCGCTCGGACACGCCGCTGCGCGACTGGAAGGACCTGCGCGGACGCAAGGCCTGCGTGGCCCATGCCCATGCGCGCGCGCAACAGCTGGCGCTGCAGGCCGGCGCCGCGCTGCAGCTCGTGGACGCCCCGGCCCAGGGTCTGGCGCTGCTGCGCAGCGGCGCCTGCGATGCCGCGCTGCACGACGCCGACCAGCTGCAAGCCCTGTTCGAACGCAAGGAGTGGCACAAGTTCTCGGCCACGCTGCCCACGGTCGAGCCCGCCGCACTGGTGCTGCTGGCCGCCAGCGCGCGCCCCCGGCAGCTGCAGGCACTGCGCCACGCGCTGGCCGGCGAAGGCACGCCACAGGCCTGGCGTGCGCGCAATGCACGCTGGGCCGCCAACGTGGCCTACGAGGTCTACTTCGACCAGATCGGGCCGGACTGCCATTGACCATCCGGCCTTGATTCCGGCCCGCCGGCTCCGGCCCTGGCAGCGGCCCTGGCAGCGGCACATGGCCGCGCTGGCGCTGGCCACGGCCTGCGCGCTCGCCACCGCGCCACCGGGCATCGCGCGCGATGCGGGCCTGGCGGCCTATGCCGGGCCGCGCGCGCAATGGCCCGCCGCACAGGTCGATCCCGGCGTGGCCTTCGTGGAACTCGCGCCGCTGCACGATCCCCCTGCCCCCACGCCACGGCAACGCGCGCTGGCCGCGCTGGGCCGCACGCTGTTCGCCGACACGCGGCTGTCGGCCTCGGGCCGCGTGTCGTGCGCAAGCTGCCACGATCCGGCCCAGGGCTGGAGCGTGGCGCAGCCCGTGGCCAGCGGCATCGGTGGCCGCCGCGGCCGGCGCAACCCGCCCGACCTGCGCCAGGCCGGCGCCTACGCGCCGCACGGACGCTGGGGCTGGGACGGACGCGGCACCAGTCTGGCGGCGCAGTCGCTGGCGCCGCTGACCGACCCCGACGAGATGGGCAACCCCTCGGTGCAGGCCGTGCTGGCCCGGCTGCGGGCCCTGCCCGAGGCGGCGACAGGCCCCCTGGCCACCTTGACGCCCCAGCGCCTCGGTGAGGCGCTGGCGGCCCATGTGCTGCAGGCCGGTGCCCAGGCGCCGCCCACGCGCTACGAGCGTTTCCTGCGCGGCGAACGCGCGCTGTTCACGCCGCAGGAGCTGCAGGGCCTGCACCTGTTCCGCACCAAGGCACGCTGCGTGAACTGCCACCACGGCCCCTGGCTCAGCGACGGCCTGTTCCACAACCTGCGCCTGTCGTCCTTCGGCGAGCCCGCCGAGGACCGCGGCCGCCAGCGCGCAACCGGCCGGCCCGAGGACACGGGCGCCTTCCGCACGCCCAGCCTGCGGCGCGTGGCCGCGTCGCCACCCTACATGCACAACGGCCTCCTCCCCAGCCTGCAGGGCGTGCTGCACTTCTACATGCGCGGTGGCGGCGAGGTCTGGGCGCGCAACGCCGCCGAGGCCGCGCAGCCGCTGTACCCGCATGCCGCGCGGCTGTCGCCGCTGATCCGGCCACTCGATCTCAGCGACGCAGAACAGGCCGCGCTGCTGGCCTTCCTGCGCGCACTGTAGAAGGCCATGCGGAGCGGCCGCGGCAGCTCCCTACAATCGCGGCCGCCACGTTGGCAGCCCAGGCTGCCGGCGCGGCCACCGCTGGGGGTGTTGGCACGACCGCAAGGCGCGCGCCGACTGAGAGAGTCCCTTTGAACCTGATTGAGGTAATCCTCGCGCAGGGAAGCACGTTCAGGGGCCTGCCGACATTCTCTTCTCGCGCCGGCAGCTCGGCCCCCTGAACGCTTGCAGACCTGCGGCTTTGCATCCGTCGCACATGGCCCATCCTGCACACCCATCGTTCCCGCGTTCGCGCCGTTTCCGGCGCGCGCTCCTGTCGCTGTCGCTGCTGGCTGGCGGCGCGGTCTGGGCGCAACAGCCGCCACCGCAGGCGCCATCCGCCACCACCCCCAGCGGCCACATGCTGGCCGAGATCCAGGTGATCCCGCGGCCGGCCGGCACGGCGGACGACCGCTACAAGCATGTGGACGCGGCCATCGCCGTGATCCAGGCCTCCGGCCTGCGCTACGAGGTGCACGGCCTGGGCACGGTCGTCGAAGGCCCGCCCGAGAAGGTCTGGGCGCTGCTGCAGGCCGTGCACCAGGCCACGCTGCAAGCCGGCGCCGAGCGCACGTTGAGCATCATCAAGGTCTCCAGCGGCGCCCAGGCCGGCGGCCCGCGCGTCGAGGACCTGGTGCGCAAGTTCCGTCCCTGAGAGGCGGGCCCTGAATGCCAATACTGTGGTCAATGGATCGCGTGTTCGTCCATCCCGTGCGTCATCACCCGAGCGGGCACCGAATGCATGCTGACCGCCGCGCTGGCCCTGCATCGCCGGCGCCGGCCTGGGCGTGGGCCTGACCGCCTGGAGCGCACGGCTCGCGGCCGTGGCGGCCGGTGCCGCCGGGCTGCTGGCGCTCGTGGCCGGCGGAGAAGCTGCGAGGTGCACGACTTGTCCCTCGCGCCCGTGGGCAAGGCTGTGGACAAGCCCCTGGGCATCTTTGCAAACCCTTGCCTGGCGCGGCCTGCGACGCGGTGCCCAAAGAACAGGCAGGCCGCGGAAACGCCCGCGCAGGCAGGGGCACATTGCTCGAATCGCTTCTATGCATATCGGTTTTCGTTCGTTGGGTGGTGCATCGGTCCGTCCTACAGTGGACACTCCAACGCATTTCCCAGCACCGTTTCGCCATGACCAAGCCCCTGGACATCGTCGCCGTCGTCGGCAGCACCTACCAGCCCTCGCGCACCCGCGTGCTGGTCGAAGCGCTCGTCGGCGAACTCGAACAGCGCCTGGTGGCCCGCACGCGCATCCTGCAGCTCGGCGACTCCGCGCGCCCCCTGGGCCAGGCCTTGTCGCGCGCCGAGCTGCCGGCCGAGGTCGAGGAACACCTGCAGGCCGTCGAATCGGCCGACCTGCTGATCGCGGCCGCACCGGTCTACCGCGGCTCCTACCCCGGGCACTTCAAGCACCTGTTCGACCTCGTGGGACAGGACGCTCTGGTCGACAAGCCCGTGCTGCTGGCCGCCACGGGTGGCAGCGACCGCCATGCGCTGGTGCTGGACCACCAGCTGCGCCCGCTGTTCAGCTTCCTGCAGTCGCTCACGCTGCCGATCGGCGTGTACGGCGCCAACGCCGACTTCGAAGACTACCGCGTCAGCAGCCCCGCGCTGAAGGCCAGGCTGCAGCTGGCCGCGGAACGCGCCGTGCCGCTGTTCGACGCCGGCCTGCGCCGCCCGCTGCTGCGCGCCGCCTGACGCCGCTCACCCTTTGTCTCCTGGCCTGTGGGGCCATTGTCCGCCCCGGCGTGCCTGGCACGCCGGGGTGTTTTTATGGGACGCCGGCTCCGGTGCCCGGCGCTACACCACCCCTTCGCTGCGCAGCTGCGCGATCGCCTCGGGCGCCAGGCCCAGCCGCTCCCGCAGCACCGCGTCGGTGTGCTCGCCCAGCTGCGGCGCGGCATGGCCGTAGACGATGGGCGTGCCCGAGTAGCGGATCGGATTGGCCACGCCGGGTGCCTGCACGCCCGCGCCGTGCGGCAGCGAGAGCTTGAGTCCACGGTGCTGCACCTGCGGGTCCTCGAAAACCTGCTGCAGATCGTTGATGGGCCCGCAGGGCACCTTGGCCGCCTCCAGCAGCACCAGCCATTCCTGCATGGTGCGCGCGAGCATGGCCTGCGCGATCAGCGGCACCAGGATCTCGCGGTTGCGGCTGCGCTGCGCCGAGATGCTGAAGCGGCTGTCGCTGGCCAGCTCGGGCTGGCCGATGAGCCTGGCGAAAGCCGCGAACTGCGTGTCGTTGCCCACTGCCACGATCAGGTCGCCCTGCTTGCAGCGGAACACCTGGTAGGGAACCATGTTGGAGTGGCCGTTGCCCAGCCGCTGCGGCACCTGGCCCGACAGGAAGTAGTTCATGACCGCGCAGCCCGTCACGTTGACCAGGCAGTCCAGCAGCGCGATGTCGATGTGCTGGCCCTCGCCGCTGAGGTTGCGGTGTTCCAGCGCGCCCAGGATGGCCGTGCTCGCGTAGATGCCGGTCACCACGTCGGTGATCGGGATGCCGGTCTTGAGCGGCCCGCCACCGGGCGCGCCCTCGGGCATGCCCGTGATGCTCATGAGCCCGCCCATGCCCTGGAAGATGTAGTCGTAGCCGGGCAGCGGCGCGTACGGGCCGCTCTGGCCGAAGCCCGTGACCGAGCAGTAGACCAGGCGCGGGTTGATGGCGCGCAGCGTCGCGTGGTCCAGGCCGTAGCGTGCGAGCGTGCCGACCTTGTAGTTCTCCACGAACACGTCGCAGTCGGCGGCCAGCGCGCGCACGATCTCCTGCCCGCGCGGCGTGGCGATGTCCAGCGTGAGCGACTTCTTGCCGCGGTTGGCGCTCAGGAAATAGGCCGCGTCGCGCGTGTCCTGGCCCTCGGCGTCCTGCAGGAACGGCGGCCCCCAGCCGCGCAGGTCGTCGCCCACGCCGGGCCGCTCGATCTTGAGGACCTCCGCGCCCATGTCCGCGAGGATCTGCGTCGCCCAGGGGCCGGCGAGCACGCGCGTGAGGTCCAGGACCTTGATGTGTTGCAGTGCTTGTTTCATGCGTCTACTCCGTGACTCCGTGAGGGATGCGGCCCAGGTGCTGCGCAAGATGCTGCGCCGCCTCGTCGATGGCCGCGTCGGCCGCGTCCAGGCGGCCCGTGAAAAGCTGAAAGACATGGGGCATGCCGTCCCACAGGCTCAGGCGTACGGGCACGCCGGCCGCGCGGGCCCGGTGGGCCAGTGCGAGCGCATCGCCCAGCGGCGTCTCGGCACGGCCGGCCTGCACCAGCA
>DATKFT010000429.1:0-2662 GCA_035544335.1 Pseudorhodoferax sp. | reverse complement strand
GCAAGCGTCCCGACGGCTGGAACAGCTGCGCCAGGCCGGCGCCAGCGTTCCGGATCTGCCCACGCCGCCTGCGGAGCAGGCGCCGGCGGCAACGCCCGTGGCTCCCGAAACCGCGGCCGCAGCGGCCCCCGTTGCGGCGGCGGCTGAGCCGTCCAAGCCGCAGCGTGGGCCGAACATGTCGCGCCAGGTGGATCTGGACCTGGACGCGCTGGTGTCCGCCGGTCTGGTCAGTCCGAACGCGCCGCGGTCGCAGATCGCAGACGAGTACCGCGTGATCAAGCGGCCGCTGATTGCCAATGCGATGGGCAAGGGGGGCGAGCCCATTGCCAATGGCAACCTGATCATGGTGACCAGCGCGCTGGCGGGCGAGGGCAAGAGCTTCACGGCGCTGAACCTGGCCATGAGCATCGCCACCGAACTCGACAACACGGTCATGCTGGTGGATGCCGACGTGGCGCGCCCTTCGCTGCTGCGCATGCTGGGGCTGCCCGCAGGGCCAGGCCTGCTGGACCTGCTCGTGGATCCGCAGGTCGAGCTGTCCAAGGTGCTGCTGCGGACCAACATCGACAAGTTCTCCATTCTTCCGAGCGGCACGCCGCATGTGCGCGCGACGGAGCTGCTGGCCAGCGACGCGATGATGGAACTCGTCAAGGACATCGCGCGCCGCTATTCGGACCGCATCGTGATCTTCGACTCCCCGCCATTGCTGCTGACGACGGAGTCGCGCGTGCTCGCCACGCACATGGGCCAGATCGTGCTCGTGGTGCAGGCGGACAAGACCTTGCAACGGGATGTGCAGGGCGCACTGGCCACGATCGAGGCCTGCCCGGTCAAGATGATGGTGTTGAACCAGGCGAGCTCCGGCCTGCGCGATGGCTATGGTTATGGCCAGGGATACGGTTACGGATATGGGTACGGCAGTGCGGCTTGAGTCTGATTGCATCGCCAAGCCATGAAGTGCCGGCAGCACCACTTCCCTTTGTCGGCAGGTCGACTGCTGGTTCTTTGCCTGGTGGGCGGGGCGCAGGCCCAGGTGGCCACTCCCTCGGTCGAGGAGGCACCGCCACTCGCGCGCGGTGCGGCCGCTCTGGCGCCCAGCGAGGCGGCCGGTGCAAGGGCCTGGACCGTGGTACCGCGCCTGGCCATCGACGAGATCTGGTCGGACAATGCCAGGCATTCCAGCACCGACAAGCGTGCAGAGCTGACCACCCAGGTGGCGCCGGGGCTGCAGGTGACGGCCAACGGTCGGCACCTGACCGGTTTCGTGGACTACAGCCTCATGCGCATGGTCCGCGCCCGGAATGTCGTCGGCGACGAGACGCAGCACAACCTGCGCTCGGCCGCCAAGCTGGAGGCCATCGAGAACCAGCTGTTCGTGGACTACAGTGGCTCGATCACGCAGCGCGCGATCTCGGCCTTCGGTTTGCAAACCCCTGACGCGTCCAGCTTCAATGCCAACCGCACCGAGGTCCGGACCTTCCAGTTGGCGCCGTACTTCGTGGGGCGGCTCGGCGACTGGGCCAACTACCGCCTGCGCTACAGCATGCTGACCTCGCGGTCCAGTTCCTTGCTCGGCTCGGGCTCCAGCTCCTCGCTCGGCTCGGACCAGGATGGCCGGGAGTACAGCGGCTCGCTGAGCAGTTCCCGGCAAGGCAGTCTGTTCAACTGGGGGGTCGACGCGAGCCGGCAGACCTCCGACTTCAAGTCGGGCCGCGAGGTCGATGCCGACCAGCTGCGCGGCACGTTGGGCTACCGCGTGATGCCGGAGCTCAATGTGGTGGTGCTGCCGGGCTGGGAGTCGAACAACTACAAGACAACGGCCAAGGAGTCGCGCCTGACCTGGGGCGTAGGGGCGGACTGGGCCTCCGAGCGCACCAAGGCGTCGGCCAGGCTCGAGGACCGCACCTTCGGTCGCACCCACGCGCTGAGTCTGGAGCACAGAACCCAGCGCACCGCCTGGAAGTTCAACGACAGCAAGAACGCCAACGTCACACCCACGCAGTTGGGCCGTGCGCAGCTCGGTGCGCTCTACGACCTGCTGTTCTTCCAGTTCGAGTCCATCGAACCCGATCCTGCGCGGCGTGCGCTGCTCGTCGAGAGTTTTTTGCTGGCCAACGGGCTGGACGGGCGCACGATCGTCGACGTCGGCTTCAGCTCCTCGGGCGCACTGCTGCAGCGCCGGCAGGATCTGTCTCTCACGCTGATCGGCCTGCGCGACACGGTCACATTGCTCGGCACGCGGACCAACTCGAGCAGCCTGTTCAACACGACCACGGGCAGCGGCGACCTGGCCGATTCCAGGTTCGTGCGCCAGCAGTCCTACAGTTTGAGCTACGCGCGCCGGCTGAGCCCGGACACTTCGGTGAACCTGCTGGTGTCGCGGCTTCGGTCCATGGGCAGCCAGATCTCGCAAAGCACGACCTTGAAGACCTACAACCTCAGCTTTACCACGCAGCTGGGCCAGAAGACCTCGGCCACCATCGGCTTGCGCCGCACCGAGTTCGACAGCCCGACTGCGCCTTACACCGAAAACTCCATCCGCGGCGGCGTGGCTGTACGGTTCTGACCCATGTATGAAGCGCATTACGGGTTGACGTGCCGGCCGTTCCAACTCAACCCAGACCCCTCCTTCTACTTCGCGAGCAAGCAGCACCGGCGTGCC
>DATKFT010000428.1:0-7655 GCA_035544335.1 Pseudorhodoferax sp. | reverse complement strand
ACGCCCGCGCCGCATTGACCCAGGCCGAGGCGGCGCAGGCCGGCCAGCTGGCCCCGGTCGAGCTGTTGGCCGCGCGCGAAAAACTGGGCCGCGCCGATGCCGCGATGCAGGCCGAGCAGTTCCCCGAGGCGCGCCGCCTGGCGCTGGAATCCCAGGCCGACAGCGTGCTGGCCGAGCGCAAGTCGCGCGCCGAGCGCGCCCGCAGCGCTGCGGTGGAGGTCGAGCGCGCCAACGCCGCGCTGCGCCAGGAAGCCACCAAGCCCGCACCGCGTTGAGCCTGGCGCCCGCCCTGCCTCTTGCCTTGCAGCGCCGCGGTCGCCGCGCTGTGCACGAACTTTCAAAGGATTCCGACATGACGATTTCCCGCCTCACCCCCCGCATGCACCGTGGTCTGATGCTCGCGCCCCTGGCCGCCATCCTGCTGGCCGCCTGCGCTTCGGCGCCGCCGTCCAACCCTGCACTCGAGGAGGCGCGCGGCATCTACACGCAGGCCTCCAACGATGCCGACACCGCGCGCAGCGCGCCGCTGGACCTGCAGCGTGCGCAGGACGCATTGCAAAAGGGCGATGCCGCACTGCGCGACGGCGAGGAGCCGAGCATCGTGGCGCACTACGCCTACCTGGCGCGCCAGAGTGCCTCCACGGCGCTGCAGTCCGGTGAGATCGCGCGTGCCGAGCAGGCGGTGGCCGCCGCCGGCGCCGAGCGCAACCGCATCCTGCTGAGCGCGCGCGGCGCCGAGGCCGAACGCGCACGCGCCCAGGCCGAGCAGGCCCGCGCCCAGGCCGAGATGGCGCGCAGCCAGGCCCAGCAGCAGGGCGCCGCGGCGCAATCGGCCGAGGCGCGTGCGGCCAAGCTGCAGCGCGAAATGGAAGCCATGCAGGCCAAGCAGACCGACCGTGGCATGGTGCTCACGCTGGGTGACGTGCTGTTCGACACAGGCCGCGCCGAACTCAAGCCCGGCGCGTTCGGCACGCTGGACCGTCTGGCGACCTTCATGCGCGACAACCCCGAGCGCACGCTGCAGATCGAGGGCCACACGGACTCGACGGGTTCGGACGCGCTGAACCTCGCGCTGTCCGAGCGCCGTGCCGAATCCGTGCGCGCCGCACTGGTCAACCGCGGCGTGGACGGCGCGCGCATCCAGACGCGCGGCCTGGGCTCGGCCGCGCCCGTCGCGAGCAACGGCACGGCCGAAGGCCGCCAGCGCAACCGCCGCGTGGAGATCGTGATCTCCAACACGCGCTGAGAACGGCGCTGAAAGCAGCGCCTGGATCCGCGCGCAGACCCGGCGCGCGGTTCGGGCGCCGCCTCAGTAGGCGGCGCCCGGGGGCGGCTCCGGCGCCGCGCCCCTGCGGCCGAAGCGCGCCGCCAGCTGGCGCGCGGCCGTGGCCAGCAGTGTGGTGTCCACGCCCACGGCCACGAACTGCGCGCCCAGGTCCAGGTAGCGCTGGGCCAGCGCGGTGTCCGACACCAGGATGCCGGGGGCCTTGCCCAGCGCGCGCACGGTGGCGATGCCGCGCTCCAGCGCCTGCTGCACGGCCGGCGCCTGCGGCTGGCCCAGGTAGCCCATGGAGGCCGACAGATCCGCCGGGCCGAAGAACACACCGTCCACACCATCGACGGCCGTGATGGCCTGCAGCGCGTCCAGCGCGCGCACGGTTTCCACCTGCACGAGCACGCAGATCTCGCGGTCCGCGTGCTGCAGATAGCCTTCCACGGCGTTCCAGCGTGAGGCGCGCGCGATCGAGGCACCCACGCCGCGCATGCCCTGCGGCGGGTAGCGCGTGGCGGCCACCACGGCGGCGGCCTGCTCGGCCGACTCGACCATGGGCACCAGCAGGGTCTGCGCGCCGATGTCCAGGTACTGCTTGATCAGCGCGGGGTCGCCCGTCACGGGCCGCACGACCGCGCTGGCGCCGTAAGCCGCCATGCTTTGCAGCTGGCCCAGCACGCTGCTGACCTGGTTGGGCGCGTGCTCGGCGTCGATCAGCAGCCAGTCGAAGCCGGCCGTGGCCAGCAGCTCGGTGGCGTAGGGGCTGGCCAGCGCCGCCCACAGGCCGATCTGGGACGATCCGCCCAGCAGGGCCTGCTTGAAGTGGTTGAGGGGCAGACGCATGGGCGTTGGGCCGGCTCAGTCGATGGTCGCGCCCGACTGCTTGACGATGGGCGTCCAGCGTGCGACCTCGCCCTTGATGAAGGCGCCGAACTCCGCCGGCGTGCCGGGCGCGGGCTGGGTGCCGATGGCCACCAGGCGGTCCTGCACGGCCTTGTCCTTGAGCATGGCCGTGATGTGGCCGTTCAAGGCCTTGACCACGGCCGCGTCGGTGCCGGCCGGTGCCAGCAGGCCGAACCACGAGGTCAGGTTGAAGCCCGGGTAGCCGGATTCGGCGATGGTCGGCACGCCCGGCAGCTGCTGGCTGCGCTGCGCGCCCGTCACGGCCAGCGGCAGCAGGCGCTGCGCGGTGATGTGCGAGAGCGGTGCGGGCAGGTTGTCGATCGCGAAGTCCAGCTCGCCCGCGTACAAGGCCTGCAGCATGGGCGCCGAGCCCTTGTAGGGGATGTGCTGCAGCTTCACGTTGGCCGTGTTGGAGAACACCGAGCCGATCAGGTGCGGCAGCGAGGCATTGCCGGTCGAGCCGAAGCTCATCTCGGTCCCGGCGCTTTCCATCTTCTTCGCGACGGCCAGCAGGTCGCCGATGGTCTTGATGCCGTGCCGGTTGGCCGGGTTGACCAGCAGCAGGTTGTTGACGGTCACCACGTTGCTCACGGGCGTGAACGCGGTCTCCGGGTCGAACGGCATCTTGCGGTAGATCGAGGGATTGATCGCCAGGATGTTGCTGGACACCAGCAGCAGCGTGTAGCCGTCGGCCGGCGACTTGGCCACCGCGTCGGCGCCGATGTTGCCGCCCGCGCCGGCCTTGTTGTCGACGATGAACGAGCCGCCCATGCGGTCCTGCAGCTGCTGCGCGACGAGGCGGGCCACGAGGTCGGTGGTGCCGCCCGGCGTGAACGGCACGACGATCTTGACGGGGCGGTTCGGGTAGGCCGCCTTGGCGCTGGTCTGTGCGCTGGCCAGCGTAGGCGCCGAAGCGAAGCCGACGGCGGCGGTGGCGGCGAGGGCGCCCAGCAGGGCGCGGCGGTGCAGTGCGTTGTTCATGGTTGCTCCTGACGAAAAAGAAGAGGCCGGGCCCGCGCGGGGACCGGCCGGACATGGGGTTCGAGATTCCCTAGAGAACCTTGTCGGGGTTGAGGATGCCGCGCGGGTCCAGCGCCGCCTTGAGCTGGCGCATCGTGGCGATCTCGGCCTCGGTGCGCGAGACCGCCAGGTGCTGGCGCTTCTTGCGGCCGATGCCGTGCTCGGCCGAGACGGCGCCCTGCAGGGCGCCCACGGCGCGGTAGACGATGGCCTCGATCTCGGGCGCATGCCGGCCCTGGGTGGCGGGCACGTCGATCACGATGTGCAGGTTGTTGTCGCCCAGGTGGCCGAAGTACAGCCGCGTGCAGCCCGGCCAGGTGGCCTCGGCCTCGGTGTCGATCGCGTGCACGGCCTGGGCCATGCCATCCAGCGGGAAGCTCACGTCGAAGGTCGAGCGCTTGGGCAGGTGCACGGGGAATTCGGCCACCGCATCGCGCAGCGCCCAGAAGCGCGCGGTGTCGGCCAGCGACTGCGCGATGCAGGCGTCCACGATCAGGCCCTGCTCGAGCCAGCGCGACAGCATGGCCTCGAAGCGGCCCGCATCGCCGCCCGCGTCGCTGCCGTTGGCCTCGATCAGCAGATACAGGCCGTGCGTGCCGGCCAGCGGGCGGTCCATGCCGGGCAGGCCCGTGACGAAGGCATAGAAGCTCGGCCACATGACCTCGAACGCCGACAGCGTGCCGCCCAGGCTGGCGCGCGCGTCGCGCAGCACCTGCAGCGCTGCGTCCAGGCCGGGCAGGGCCAGGAAGGCGCACTGCGTGCTGCACGACTGCGGGTGCAGCCGCAGCACGGCCTGCGTGACCACGCCCAGCGTTCCCTCGCTGCCGATGAACAAATGCTTGAGGTCGTAGCCGCTGTTGTTCTTGACGAGCTTGTTCAGCGAGCCGACCACGGTGCCGTCGGCCAGCACGGCCTGCAGGCCCAGCACGTTGTCGCGCGCCATGCCGTAGCGGATCACGCGGTTGCCGCCCGCGTTGGTGGCGATGTTGCCGCCGATGGTGCACGAGCCGCGCGCGCCGATGTCCAGGCCGCAGACGAAGCCCGCCGCCTCGGCGGCCTGCTGCACGGCCTGCAGCACCGCGCCGGCCTGCACGCAGACCGTGCCGCCGCTGGTGTCCACGGGGTCGATGGCGTCCATGCGTTCCAGCGACAGCGCGATCTCGTGCGCACGCGCATGCGCGCCGCCGACCAGGCCCGTGAGGCCGCCCTGCGCCACGACCGGCTGGCTGTGCGCGTGGCAGATGCGCAGCATGGTGGAGACCTGCTCGGTCGAGCGCGGCAGCAGCAGGGCCAGCGGGCACTGCGGGTCCATGCCGGTCCAGTCCGTGTGGTGCCGCACGCCGATCTCTGCGCCCAGGCGGATGCAGTCCGCGGGCAGGGCGTCGAAGAGCGCGGCGAGGACGCCGGGCCGGGCGGGCGGGATGGCAGAAGGCATGGAGGTTCTGGTGGCGCGGGCCGTGGTGCGCGCCGGGGAAGAAGGCGGCTGCGGATTGTTGGCGCGCGATGCCCCCATGTAAACTTCGCTTAGCGCATGGGTCTTGCAGAAAACTCATGCCTTCGCAAGTCTGACTTTCCCGCGGCGGTGGTTCGTGCCAACCCAGTTCTCGGCCACAGGAGCGATCGTTTGGGTCGGCGCATCCCCCCTCTCAATGCCTTGCACACCTTCGAGGTGGTGGCGCGCACCGGCAGCCTGACGGCCGCGGCGGCCCAGTTGCACGTCACACAATCGGCGGTCAGCCGGCAGGTCGCCGCGCTCGAGCAGTACTTCGGTGTCGCGCTGTTCACGCGCGAGCGGCTGGGCGTGGTGCTCACGCCGGCCGGCCAGCGCTACGCGGAGCAGATCGTGCCCGCGTTCGAGTCCATCGCGAGCGCCACGCAGGTGCTGCGCCAGCGGCCCGACAGCGAGGTGCTGCGCGTGGGGACCTACTCCACGCTGGCGGCCAAGTGGCTGATCCCCAAGCTGCCGCAGTTCCTGGCCCAGCATCCGGGCAAGGACGTGCGCATCCACCGGCTCGTGCCCTGCGTGAACTTCGAGCGCGACCCGGTCGATGTGGCGATCCAGCTGGCGGACGAAGCCGTGCAGCAGCAGGCCGGCATGCGCGCGGACCGGCTGTTTCCCGAGCTGCTCGAACCGGTCTGCAGCCCGGCCTTCCTGGCACGCCACGCAGGCGATGCAGACCATGCCAGGGGCCTGCCGGCGCTGCTGTCGCAGCGCCTGCTGGTGTCCAAGTACCACCCGCGCGACTGGCAGGAGTGGCTGGCGGGCAGCGGCCTGCAGGCGGCCGCGGAGCAGGCCGAGCGCATGGAGTTCAACGCCTCCATGCTGACCTGGCAGGCCGCCGTCCACGGCCTGGGCCTGGCGCTGGGCCAGGCGCACCTGCTCGAGGAAGAACTCGACGCGGGCCAGCTCGTGCGCCCCTTCGGGCGCGCCGTGCAGACCGCGCGCAGCTACTGGCTGCTGCGCCCGCGCAAGCCCGGCCGCCATGTGCTGGCCAAGGTGTTCCGCCAGTGGTTGCTCGAGCGTGCCGCGAGCGACCACGCCAAGGTCATGGGCGCAGCCGCTGCCGCTGCCGCGGCGTAGGGCGGGCGCGCAGCCCTAGCTCTCGCCGTCGCCGGACGGCACCGCACCGCCGGGCTCGGCCAGCCCCAGGTCTTCGTAGAAATGGAAGGCGTGGCAGCTGCTGGCCCAGTGGCGGTTGGTGTTCCTGCGCGTGCCCACGCCGACCAGCCGGCGGCCGGCGGCCTTGATCTTCTGCGCGAGCGGCATGAAGTCGCTGTCGCCCCCGACGATCACGACGGTGCCGATGTGGGGCCAGCGTGCGATGTCCTCCAGCGTGTCCAGGCACAGCCGGATGTCCGCGCCGTTCTTGGCCGCCGCGCCGGGTGGAAACAGCTGGACCAGCTCCATGCCGCTGTGCAGCAGCGCGTCGCGGTAGCGGCCGAAGAACTGCCAGTTGGCGTAGGCGCGGTGGATCGCGACGGGCCCCAGCGAGGCGGCCAGCGCGGCGATGGCCGGCACGTCGACGAGCGGCTCCTGCGGCTTGAAGCGCACGTCGGGCTTGGTGTAGTGGCCTTCGCCGAAGCGGGCTTCGACCAGTCCTGCGTGCAGGTTCTCGAAATCCCAGTACAGGGCAACGCAGGGCTGGTCGTGGTGGTGGTCGTTCGGCATGGGCCGCATCCTAGCCCGCCGCGCGGCCTGCTCCGTGGGTGGACTTGTCTGCTGTGCGGGCAGACAAGATCGGGTTATCCACGGCGGCCGGGCCGGGCGGGCTGGGCACACTTGTACGAACAACCATGTCCAGTCCCCGCCGCACCGCCACCGCGCCGACCAAGCGCAGCCAGCTCGCCCAGCAGCTCGAACGCGAGATCGCCGAGGGCCGCTGGCCGACCGGCACGCAGCTGCCGGCCGAGCTCAAACTCGCCGAGCGCTTCGGCGTGAGCCGCCAGACCGTGCGGCTGGCGCTGTCCGACCTGGCCGGCCGCGGCCTCGTGCGGCCACACCAGGGCGTGGGCTCGCTGGTGTTGCGCCAGGACGCCGTGCCCGAGTATTCGCAGTCGCTCGAAAGCATCCGCGCGCTGGTCTCGTACGCGCGCAGCACCAAGGTGCGCGTGCTGCGGATCGAAGAGCGCCAGCTCGACGCCGCGCTCGCCGCGCAGATCGGCGTCCAGGCCGGCGAGACCTGGTGCCATGCGCAGACGCTGCGCTATGCCGCAGGCCAGGCCGCACCCATGGGCCTGGCCTCGGTCTGGGTGCCGCTGGCCAGCCGCAAGGCCATGCTGGCCGCCAACCGCAGCGGCCTGCCGGTCTTCATGGAGATCCAGAAGGCGCGCGGCAGCATGATCGACAAGGTGCACCAGGTGCTGGGCGCGCACCTGCCGCGCAAGGACGATGCGCGGCTTTTGCAATGCAGCCAGCGCGAGCCCGTGCTGCGCATCCAGCGCTGGTACCACGCCGGCGATGGCAGCCTGCTGGAGATGTCCGATTCGCAGCACCCGCAGTCGCGCTTCCAGTACGCGATGACGCTGCGCCATTCCGGGACCGTGTCCCCCACCTCCGTCAAGGACCCCGCATGAAGCCGCTCACCGGCCAGCGCGTGATCGACCTCACGCAGAACGTTGCCGGCCCCTATTGCACGCAGGTGCTCGCCGACCTGGGCGCCGACGTCGTCAAGATCGAACGCCCCGTCAGCGGCGACGACACGCGCCACTGGGCGCCGGCCATGGCGCCGGGCCTGTCGCCCACCTTCGCCACCTTGAACCGCGGCAAGCGCAGCCTGGCGATCGACCTGGACCATGCCGAGGGCCAGGCCCTGCTGCGCCGCGTGGTGCAGGACGGCGACATCTTCATCCACGCGCTCAAGCCCGGCAGCGCCGAGCAGCGCGGCCTGGGCGAGGCCGACCTGCGGCCCGGCCGGCCCGGCCTGGTCTATTGCGCGCTGAGCGCCTTCGGCAGCACGGG
>DATKFT010000427.1:0-11860 GCA_035544335.1 Pseudorhodoferax sp. | reverse complement strand
AGCGTCCGCAGGCCTGCACCTCGAACCAGGCGCCGATGGCCTGCGCCAGATCCTGTAGCCCCGTGACATGCGCTGCGGCCTGGGCGCGCTGCCAGCGCTGCGCCAGTGCCTGCTCGTCGGCCGCGAGCGCACGGCTTTCCTCCTCGGCCGATTGCAGCAGGCGCAGCAGGGCCGCGACCTCCTGCGGTGTGCCCAGGCGTTCCTCCAGGGCCCGGCAAAAGCGGGCCTCCGCGCGGCTGCGTTCGTTGCGGCCCAGCTCCGAATCCCGCAAGGCCACGGTATACGCGGGTGGTGCGGGCGGCGGCGGTGGCGGGGGCGCAGGAGGGGGCGCCGGTGCGGGCGGCGCCATGTCGAGGCAGAGTTGGACGGGATCCATGGGGCGTCAGACGCTGTTTGTTTGAACAGTATATTCCGCAGATGCAACGAAACCGGTCGTTGCGCAGGCCGTCAACCGGCCGGATGCTGCCGCGCCACGCCGCCGGCCTGTCGGCCATCGACTACAGCGGTGCGCGTTGTCGGACGATGCAGGCTGCGAGGGTGGCCCTGGAAGATCAAGCCCCGTCTGGATTGAACCCGCATGCTCGACATTTCGCATCTGCCGCTGCTTCAGCCCGCCCGGACCCGGCGACTGGCTTCCGTGCCGACGCCACATCCGGTCCCGCCCGCACCGCCGCCCGTGCAGCCGCCCGGTGGGCCCTTCGACGACGATGAACCCATGAACCCGGAGCCGGGCGTGCCCGTGCAGGAGCCGCCGGACGAGGGGGATGTGCCCACGCGGCTGCCGGGCCATCCCGGCCGGCCCGTGCATGTGCAGCGCCGCCACAGCACCCGCCATGAACACCCAGGCGCTTGAGGGCCCCGCCCATGTGGTGACGGGCGTGGAGCTCGACGCGGGCGGCGAGGTGCGGCGCGTGCGCTGGTACCTGGCCGATGGGCGCGATCTGGAGCGCGCCAGCGGGGTGCCGCGCCCGCTGTCGCAGGAGACCGTGGTCAACACGCTGGAAGTGGTGGACAAGCTGCTGGAGGCCGAAGCCGTGGTGCCGCTGTTCCCGGGCGCCAGCGCAACGGCGCCGGCCACGCAGCTGGTCAAGGTCCATGTGCAGGCGGACGGGACCGAGCGCATCGAGGTCGACCCCTCGCTGCCGGGGCGCACGCTGCGCGATCTGCCGCATCTGTAGGGAGATGGGCCGGGCGCTACCGCCTGGCCGCCACGGCCCTAGACTTGGCCCCCATGAGCAAAGCCTTCACCAAGGAAAGCGAGTCCGAGGACGATGACGCGCCGGCCCTGCCGCAGCTGCCGGCCGGCGGCAAGAACTACATCACGCCGGCAGGCTACGCCCGGCTGCGCACCGAGCTGCTGGACCTGATCGACAACGAGCGTCCCAAGGTGGTCGAGGTGGTGCACTGGGCCGCCAGCAACGGCGACCGCTCCGAGAACGGCGACTACCTCTACGGCAAGAAGCGCCTGCGCGAGATCGACCGCCGCATCCGCTTTCTGACCCGCCGGCTCGAGATCGCCGAGGTGACCGACCCCAGCGTGCACCACGGCAGCGACCAGGTGTTCTTCGGCGCCACGGTGACCTATGCCGATGCCGAGGGGGCGGAACAGACCATCACGATCCGTGGCATCGACGAGGCCGACAGCGCGGCCGGCGAGGTCAGCTGGGTCGCGCCCATTGCGCGGGCCTTGCTGCGGGCCCGGGTTGGCGACGAAGTGCGCCTGCCCACGCCCGCCGGCGTGCGCGATCTGGAGGTGCTGGAGGTCTGCTACCCGGCGCCCACGGGCGGCTGATAGGGCGCCGGACGCGCGCGCACGGCGCGCAGCACACCGGGCATGCGTTTGAGGTTGCGCATGGCCTGCTCCAGGTGGGCGCGGTCGCGCACGGCCACGACGAAGCGCAGGTCCGAGGCGTCCTGCGCCTCTTCCTGGCCCATGTCCATCTGCGTGATGTCGACTTCGGAGGCGGCCAAGGTGGCGGCGGCGCGTGCCAGCACGCCCTTGCCGTTGTTGACGGTCACGACGATGCCGGTCTCGAAGGTGCGCACGGGCTCGTCGGACCAGGCGACCGCGATGAAGCGCTCGCTGTCCTTGTACTGCAGGCGCTTGGCGGTCGCGCAGTCGGACGTGTGCACGACCAGGCCTTCGCCGCGCCCCAGGTAGCCCACGATCTCGTCGCCGGGCACGGGCCGGCAGCAGCGCGCGAACTGCACCGAGGCGTTCTCGCTGCCGTCGATGACGACGCCGCCCTGGGACACGCTTTCGTGCGCGGTGTAGCGCTCGCGCGTCATGAGCAGCGGGTCGGCCTTGGCGCCGCCTTCGGTCACCAGCACCTTGAGCCGCTTGGCGACGATGCTGGCGATGCGCTTTCCGAGGCCGATGTCGGCCATGAGTTCGGCGCGCGTGCGGTTGCCGGAGAAGCGCAGCAGCTTGTCCCAGACCGGCTGGCCCTCGGCGCCATGGTCGGGCAGGGCTTCGATGCCCTCGGCCCGCACGGCCTGGGTCAGCAGTTTTTCACCCAGTTCTTCCGAGGCGCTCAGGGCTTGGCTCTTGAGGTGGTGGCGGATCTTGGAGCGGGCCCGTCCCGTGCGCACGAAACCCAGCCAGGCCGGATTCGGTGCCGACACGGGCGCGGTGATGACCTCGATCACGTCGCCGTTGTGGATCTCGGTGCGCAGCGGCACCTGCTCGCCGTTCACGCGTGCCGCGACGGTGCGGTCCCCCACGTTGCTGTGGATCGCGTAGGCGAAGTCGACCACGGTTGCGCCGCGCGGCAGCGCCATGATCTGGCCCTTGGGCGTGAACACGTAGACCGCGTCGGGGAACAGGTCGACCTTGACGTGGTCCCAGAACTCGGACGCGTCGCGCGTTTCCTGCTGGATGTCCAGCAGCGACTGCAGCCACTGCGTGCCCATGCGGTCGGTGGTCGCGCTGTCCGGGTGGTTGGCCTTGTAGAGCCAATGCGCCGCGACACCCGATTCGGCCACCACGTGCATGGCGTCCGTGCGCATCTGGAACTCGATGTTGATGTTGGACGGGCCCACCAGTGTGGTGTGCAGCGACTGGTAGCCGTTGGCCTTGGCGATCGCGATGTGGTCCTTGAAGCGGCCCGGCACCGGTTTGTAGAGCTGGTGCAGCACGCCCAGTGCGGTGTAACAGTCGGTCACGCTGGCCACGATCACGCGAAAGCCGTAGATGTCGTTGACCTGGGCGAAGGACAGGTGCTTGTCGTCCATCTTGCGGTAGATGGAGTAGAGCGTCTTCTCGCGCCCCGCGATGCGCACCTTCATGTCCGCATTGGCGAACGCGGTCTCCACCTCCTGCTGCACCTTCTGCACGAGGTCGCGGCGCCGGCTGCGCGCCTTGGCCACGGCCTTGGCCAGCACGCCGTGGCGCCAGGGCATCAGGTGCTGGAACGCGAGTTCCTGCAGTTCGCGGTAGGTGACGTTCAGGCCCAGCCGGTGGGCGATGGGCGCATAGATGTCCAGCGTTTCCTTGGAGATGCGGCCCCACTTGCTGCGCGGCATGTCGCCCATGGTGCGCATGTTGTGGCTGCGGTCCGCCAGTTTGATCAGGATCACGCGCACGTCGCGCGCCATGGCCAGCAGCATCTTGCGGAAGGACTCGGCCTGGTTCTCCTCGCGCGTGTTGAACTGCAGCTTGTCCAGCTTGGTCAGCCCGTCGACAAGTTCGGCCACCGGCGCGCCGAAGCGTTCGATGAGTTCGGGCTTGGTGACGCCACAGTCTTCCATGGCGTCGTGCAGCAGCGCCGCCATCAGCGCCTGCGCGTCCAGCTTCCAGGCCGCGCACTGCGTGGCCACCGCGATCGGGTGCGTGATGTAGGGCTCGCCGCTGGAGCGCAGCTGGCCCAGGTGCGCCTCGTCGGCGAAACGGTAGGCCTGGCGCACCTGCTCGACGCCCTGCGCGTCCAGGTAGTCCAGGTTCGCCGTCAGGGCGGCAAAACTGGCCGCTGCGGCATTGGCGGCGGCAGGGGTGGGGTCCTGGAGCGGTGTCCGGTCTGCCGTGATGGGCAACGCAGCATTCATGCTGCAACTGTAGCGTGCAGCGTACGTGCGGGCGTACACAAAGAAAAAGGCACCGCAATGCGGTGCCTTTTCGGGCTCGGAGCGAGGGCGCCGATCAGGTCGGGACCTTCTTGAGCATCTCCAGGCCGACCTTGCCGGCGGCGATTTCGCGCAGCGCGGTCACGCCGGGCTTGTTCTTGCTCTCGATCTTGGGCGCATGGCCCTGGCTCAGCATGCGGGCCCGGTAGGTCGCAGCCAGCACCAGCTGAAAGCGGTTGGGAATCTGCTCGAGGCAGTCTTCGACGGTGATGCGGGCCATGGTGGACTCCAGTCCTCTTCAGAGGATGTGCAGGGATTTGAAGGTGTCGGCCCTGGCGCGCACCTGCGCCAGGTATTTGAGTCGCTGGGCGTGCACGATGGTCTTCAAGTCGAAAACGGCCCGGTCGAACAACTCGTTGATTATAACGAAGTCGAAATTTTCGGCCTGGGCCATCTCGACCGCGGCGTTCTTGAGCCGCAGCTCGATGACCTCGGGGGCGTCCTCGCCGCGGCGCTCCAGGCGCGAGCGCAGTTCCTCCCAGCTCGGTGGCAGGATGAAGACCAGCTGTGCGTTGGCGAAGGTCTTCTTGATCTGCATCGCGCCCTGGAAGTCGATCTCGAGGATCACGTCGGCGCCCTGGGCGATGCGCTCCTCGATGGCCTTCTTGGAGGTGCCGTAGCGCCGGCTGTGCACCGTGGCCCACTCGACGAAACCGTCGGCCGCGACCATGGCGTCGAACTCGGGCTCGGACACGAAGAAGTACTCGCGCCCGTGCTTTTCCTGGCCGCGCGGCGCGCGCGTGGTGTGCGAGACCGAGGGCTGGATCCGCGAGTCGAGCTCCAGCAGTGCCTTGACCAGGCTGGACTTGCCGGCCCCACTCGGGGCTGCGACGACGATCAGGTTGCCGGGATAGTCCATGGCGAACGGAAGCTGAAAAAGGCGGCCGAGTTTAGCAGTGCGTCCTACAGCGGAAGTGACAGTTGCAGGTCGGCCGTGGGGTAGGCCACGCAGGGCAGGATCCAGCCCTCGTGCTTTTCGTCCAGCGACACGCCTGGCCAGGCGATGCGGTAGGCCACGCTGCCGGCCTCCATCAGGCAGATGCAGCTGCGGCAGGTGCCGTTGCGGCAGGAACTCTCCATGGCCAGGCCGGCGCGCTCGGCCGCCAGCAGCACGGGCAGCTCGGCTGGCGCCTGGAATTCTTCGGGCTCCGCGCCCGGCCGTTGCAAGCGCACGGTGTAGGTGGCAGACATGGGCGGCGAGTGTAGGGCGCGGCTTGCGGCGAGAATGGAGGGCTTTTTTCAGTTTTCCGCACCCACATGTCGTTCTACAAAGTCCGTCCCGCCGAGAAGCGCGACGCCCAAGCCATCGTCGATGTCCACGCCGCCGCCACGCTGGCCGCCTACACCGGCATCGTGCCCGATGAGCACTTGAACGCCCAGCCCATGGCCAAGCGCCTGCAGCATTGGCGCGAGGCGATCGAGTTCGGCGATCCGCAGGTGCAGGTGGCCGAGATCGACGGCAAGGTGGTGGGTTTCACGGCCTACGACCGCTCGCGCGACAAGGGCAGCAAGCCCACCGTGGGCGAGGTCTGGGCCATCCATGTGCTGCCCGAGCACTGGGGCAAGGGCGCGGGCCTGGCGCTGTGGGATGCCGCGCGCGAAGGCCTGGACGACGAGGGCTGCACCAGCGTGACGGTCTGGATTCCGCTGCGCAACGAGCGCGCGCTGCGCTTCTTCGACCTCGCGGGCTTCAAGCGCGAGCTCAACACGGCGCGCACCACGCCGTTCGGCCACATCCGCATCGAGGAGATGCGGCTCAAGCGCGCCGTCGACTGAGCGTTAGGTTCCGACCGGTCCGCCGTCCTCGCGGCGGATCGCCAGGGTGGCCGAGCGCGGCCGGCCGCCGTCCGGCCAGGTCGAGTACTTCATGGCCTCGCCAGGCGCGCTGCGGTCCGAGGGCGGCTCGCCCGGGTGCTGGATGTTCACGAACAGCGTGCGGCCGTCGGGCGCCATCGTGGCGCCCGTGATCTCGCAGTTCACGGGCCCGGTCAGGAAGCGCCGCACCTCGCCCGTCGCGGGGTCGCAGGCCAGCATCTGGTTGTTGCCCATGGCCTGCATCTCGCCGCGGCCCATCTCGTCCGCCGCCGCGTCGGTCTGGATCCAGAGCAGGCCGTGCGCGTCCAGCAGCAGCCCGTCGGGGCAGGCGAAGATGTCGCCCTGGATGTTGCCGCGCGCCTCCGGCCGCGCATTGGCCGGGTCGCCGGCCAGCAGCAGGTGGTCCCAGCGCATGCGCGTGCCGTCGAAACCGCCTTCTTCCTGCCAGCGGATGACCTGGCCCATCACGTTGTTCGCCCGCGGGTTCGCCGCGTCCACGCCGGGCCGGCCCGGTGCGCCGCGCGCGCTGTTGTTGGTCAGCGTGCAATAGACCACGCCCTGCGCCTGGTCGATGGCCAGCCACTCGGGCCGGTCCATGCGCGTGGCGCCCAGCAGGTCGGCGGCCTGCCTGGCCTTGACCAGCACCGCGCCCTGGTCGGCGAAGCCGGCCGCCACCGTGAGCGGACCCTCGCCGTGCACGAGCGGCAGCCAGCGGCCCGTGCCGTCCGCATCGAAGCGGGCCACGTACAGCGTGCCGTGGTCCAGCAGTTCGCGGTTGGCCTGGGCCGTGGTCCGGCCGGCCGAGGCCGGGGCGATGCGGTCCCGGCTCACGAACTTGTAGATGTACTCGAAGCGCGCGTCCTCGCCCGAGTAGACGACCGCGCGGCCGTCCCGGGTGGTCGCCACCCAGGCGCCCTCGTGCGCGCCGCGGCCCAGCGCGGTGCGCTTGACGGGCGCGGCGCCGGGGTCCATGGGGTCGACCTCCACGATCCAGCCGAAGCGGTGGAACTCGTTGGGGTGCTGGCGCGCGTCGAAGCGCGCATCGTGCTCGGGCCAGCGGAAGAAGGCCTGCTCGGTCATGCCCCAGCGCCGCTGGTCGGCATCGCGCTGCGTGCCGCCGGCGAAGTAGAAGCGGAAGTTCTCTTCGCCCGCCAGGTAGGTGCCCCAGGGCGTCGCGCTGCCCGCGCAGTTGTTGAGCGTGCCCTGCACGCGGCGGCCTTCGGGGTCCAGCGCCGTGCGCAGCAGCGCATGACCGGCCGCCGGGCCCGCGACCGCGCAGGACGTGTTGGCCGTGATGCGCCGCGCGAACGGGCTGGGCCGCACGGGCTGCCAGCGCCGGCCGTCGAACGCGATCTCCACGACCGACAGCCCGTGCGCGGCCTGCGACTTGCGTACCTTCTCGGCCGTCCAGGGCTGCATGCCGCCCGCGTGCAGCATGCCGTCGTCGGTGTACTCGTGGTTGATGACGAGCAGGCCGCGGCGCGTGTCGTCCAGCATGAAGAAGGCCATGCCGTCGTGGTGCATGCCCAGCTGCAGGGCCTGCTCTGCCGCGCTGTTGGACAGGTCGTCGCGGAAGGCGGGCATGGCACCGGCGATGCCCACGGGCTCGCCCCAGCGCGCGAGCACCTGCGCCACATAGCCCGGCGGCACGGCCACGCGGTCGGCGCCGGAGGCGGCGATGCCCTCAAAACCGATGCGTCCGGCCGGGTGGCCTGGACCGGCCACGCGCCCCGCGCCGGTCGCTGCCGTGGCGCAGCCGGCCAGTGGCGCCAGCAGTGCGGCGGCCGCGGCGCCCAGGCCGCCTTGCAGCCAGATGCGCCGGGCCGGGTCGGAGACGGACGCGAATGCCGGGTTGCCCGAGCGGTTGCTGTGCTCCATCGCCGCGAAATCCTTGGCCATCGTGTCTTTGTCCTCGCGTTCAGAAGGCCCTCGCGGGCCGGTGTGGCATGCTGCGCGTCCGATTGTCCCTGTGCCCTGCCGCTTCGCTCGATGCCTTCGACATCCTCCGCTCCCGGACGCAGTCCGCTGGCCCAGGCCGCCATCGTGCGGGCCGTGCAGCTCATCGAGGAAGAAGGCCGGCTCGACGACGGCCAGGCCATGCGCCAGGCCTTCGCCGCGCGGCCCGACGGCGCCGGCCGCGTGCGTGAGCGCGCCTGGCTGCTCGGCCAGCGCCTGGGGCTGCAGCGCGAATGGCAGCGCTGGCGCCGCTGGGCAGGCATGGTGCTGCTGGCCTTGGCGTTGGGCGTGGTGCTCGGGTCCTGGGGCCTGGCGCGCGCGGTGCTGGGCGAGACGCGCGAGATCAACGTGGTGGCCGCCTTCGTCTCGCTGCTGGGCCTGCACGCGCTGACGCTGGTGCTGTGGCTGGCCGGCCTGCTGCTGCCCTGGCCCGGCGCGGCCGGCGGCGCCGGCGCTGCGCTGGGCCGCTGGGCCTTGCAGCTCACGGCGCGGTTGCCGCTGGACCGCGGTCAGCATGCCGTGCAGCTCGCGCGCGCCACCACCGACGTGCTCGTGCGTGCCCGGCTCGCGCCCTGGGCCTTCGGCGGCGTCAGCCATGCGGTCTGGAGCCTGTCTTTCGTGCTGCTGCTGGCCGCGCTGGCCATGGGGCTGTCGGTGCGCGCCTACCGGCTGACCTGGGAGACCACGCTGCTGACACCCGAGTTCTTCGTCACCTTCGTGCAGGCCACGGGCTGGCTGCCGCAGCGCCTGGGCTTTGCCGTGCCCGATGCCGCCACGCTGCTGCAGCCCGCGCTGGCCGGCGCCGATGCCCAGCGCGCCTGGGCCTGGTGGCTGCTGGGCTGCGTGGCCATCTACGGCCTGGCGCTGCGGCTGCTCTTTGCGCTGGTCTGCTGGGTCGCCTGGCGGCGCGGCCAGGCGCGGTTGGCACAGGGGCTGGGGCTGGGGCTGGACGGGGCCGACCCCGGCGTGCGCGCGCTGCTGTCGCGTTTCGAGGCCATGGAGCCCGCGCAGGTGGTGGATGCGGAGCATCCCGGCCTGGTGCCCGCGCGCTCGACCGTGCGCGGCGCCGACGCCGGCACGCGGCTGCTGCTGGGCTTCGAGCTGCCGCCCGAGGCCGCCTGGCCGCCGTTCGCGCCACCGGCAGCCGTGCAGCTGCAGCGCATCGACGGCAGCCAGTCCGAACGCGCGGGCGTGCTGCAGGCGCTGGCCGCCGCGCCGCCGCACCGTTTGCTCGTGGCCTGCCATGCCGCATCCAGCCCCGACCGCGGCACTGCGCGCTTTCTGGGCGAGGCCTGCGGCCTCGCCGCGGACTGTGGCGTGCTGCTGCTGGGCGCGCGGCAGCCGAGCGACACCGCGCGCTGGCGCGACTGGCTCCAGCGCAGCACGCTGCCACCGCTGGCGGTGCTGACCGAGCCCGAGGCCGCGCTGGCCTGGCTGGAGGCCGCATGACGACGCCGTCAACCCGCGACACCGCGCTGGCCATCGCCGTGGTCGGCCACACCAATGCGGGCAAGACCTCGCTGCTGCGCACGCTGACGCGCAGGCGCCATTTCGGCGAGGTGTCCGACCGCCCGGGCACGACGCGCCATGTGGAGGTCGTGGAGCTGCGCATCGAAGGCAGCCCCGCGCTGCGCTTCTTCGACACACCGGGCCTGGAAGATTCGGTGTCCCTGTGGGACCACCTGCAGACTGGCGTCGCCGACGCCGCGCTGGACCGCCCCGCGCGCGTGCGCGCCTTCCTGCAAAGTCCCGAAGCGCGCGGCAGCTTCGAGCAGGAGGCCAAGGTGCTGCGCAAGATGCTGGAGGTGGACGCGGCCTTCTACGTCATCGACAGCCGCGAGCCCGTGCTGCCCAAGCACCGCGCCGAGATCGAGATCCTGAACTCCTGCGCACGCCCCGTCATGCCGGTACTCAACTTCGTGCGCGACCCCGCGAGCCGCCAGGCCGACTGGCAGGCCGTGCTGGCCGGCGGCGGCCTGCATGCGCAGGTGCGCTTCGACGCGGTGGCGCCCTTCATCGGCGCCGAGCAGGACCTCTACCAGGACCTGGCCACCTTGCTGCCGGGCCAGCGCGCGCGGCTGCAGCAGGTGGCCCAGCACCTGCTGCACGAAGCGGTGGCGCGCCGCGACGCGATCGCCCAGGCCATCGCCGACCTGCTGCTGCGGCTGGCCGCGCTGCGCCGCGAGATCGGCGAGGCGGTCTATGCCGATGCCGCCGCACGCGCGCGCGCCGAGCAGGACTTCCAGCAGCTCGCGCTGGTGCTCGTGCGTGGCTGCGCCAGCCAGCTGCTGGAGATCCAGGGCTTCGCCGAAGACGATGCACGGCTGGCCGCGCTGCCCTGGCAGGACGGGCGCTGGGACAACGACCTGTTCCACCCCGAGGCCTTGCGCCAGGCCGGCCGCCGGCTCGGCATGGGCGCGGCCGTGGGTGCGTCCGTCGGTGTGATCGCCGACCTGGCCGTGGGCGGGCTGTCGCTGGGCGCCGGTGCGGCGCTGGGCGGGGCGCTGGGCAGCGTGGTCTCGCAGGGCTGGCGCCAGATCGGCGGCAAGCTGCTGAACCAGCTCGGCGGCGTGCGCGAGCTCACGCTGGACAACGCGCTGCTGTTCCTCGTCGCGCTGCAGCTCGTGGGGCTTGCGCGCGCGCTGGAGCGGCGCGGCCATGCGGCGCTGGCGCCGCTGGAGCAGGCGGCCGCGACAGACTCTGCGCTGGACGCCCCGCTGCGGCGTGCGGTGCAGGCCGTGCAGCCCGCGCGCAGCCGGCCGGAATGGGAGAAGGCCGGCGGCACGTCGGAACGCCGCCAGCGCGTACGCGACGAGGCGGCGGCGCTGCTGCGGCCCTTGCTGGAGCCGGCGGCCTGAGCGGGCTCGCGCCATCGCACGCCGATGGCCTGCACGCGCACGCGCACAATGGCCTGATCGCCCACCCTGCACGCACACCATGGCCACCAGCCTGCTCGCACTGCTCGACGACATCGCCTCCATCCTCGACGACGTCTCGGTCCTGACCAAGGTGGCGGCCAAGAAGACCGCCGGCGTGCTCGGCGACGACCTGGCGCTCAACGCCCAGCAGGTCACGGGCGTCACGGCCGACCGCGAGCTGCCCGTGGTCTGGGCCGTGGCCAAGGGCTCCCTGCTCAACAAGGCCATCCTGGTGCCCGCGGCGCTCGCGATCAGCGCGTTCGCGCCCTGGGCCGTCACGCCCTTGCTGATGCTGGGCGGCGCCTTCCTGTGCTACGAGGGCTTCGAGAAGCTGGCCCACAGGTTCCTGCACCGCAAGGACGCGGATGCGGTGCAGCAGGCGGCGCGCCAGCGGGCCCTGGCCGATCCGGCCGTGGACCGCGTGGCCATGGAGAAGGACAAGATCAAGGGCGCCGTGCGCACCGACTTCATCCTGTCGGCCGAGATCATCGCGATCACGCTGGGCACGGTGCAGCAGAGCCCGTTCGCGACGCAGCTGACGGTGCTGGTCGGCATCGCCTTGCTCATGACGGTGGGCGTCTACGGCCTGGTGGCCGGCATCGTCAAACTCGACGACGCGGGCCTGTACCTGAGCCGGCGCGGCGGCGCCCAGGCCGCGCTGGGCCGGGGCATCCTGGCGGCCGCGCCCTGGCTCATGAAGGGGCTGTCCGTGGCCGGCACGGCCGCCATGTTCCTGGTCGGCGGCGGCATCCTCACGCACGGCGTGGCGGTGCTGCACCATGGCATCGAGGAGATGGCGCATGCCACCGTGGTCTGGCCGGGCGGGCCGTTCTGGGAGGCCCTCACGCCCATGCTGGCCAACGCGGCCGTGGGCATCGTGGCCGGCGCCCTGGTGCTGGCGGCCGTCACGCTGGTCCAGAGGCTGCGCGGCCCGGGACAGGCCACCGGACGCTAGGACGTTCTGTCCTCGTAGAGCTCCAGCGGCAGCCCGTCCGGGTCCGCGAAGAAGCTGAAGCGCCGGCCCGTGTAGGGGTCGGTGCGGATCTCCT
>DATKFT010000426.1:0-6533 GCA_035544335.1 Pseudorhodoferax sp. | reverse complement strand
GCAGCGGTCGCCGCGCTGATCGCCGCATTCGACATCCGTCCATCGGATCCCGACCGTGCGCTGCGCGAGCTGTCGGGCGGCAACCAGCAAAAGGTGCTGCTGGCGCGCTGGTTCGTGCGCCGCATGGACGCGCTGCTGCTGGCCGAACCCACGGCCGGCGTGGACATCGGCGCCAAGCAGCTCATCCAGCGCATGGTCGCGCAGTACCGCGCCGATGGCGGCGCCGTGCTGCTGTCCAGCACCGACTACGAAGAACTCGTCGCCCTGTGCGACCGCATCACGCCGGTCGTCCAGGGCCGGCTGCTGCCCCCCATCGACCGGGGCGACGGATTCGACACCGAACAGATCAGAACCGCGATCGGAGCCTCCTGATGTCCGCACTCCCCTCCCCCGCCGCCGGTGCCCAGCCCGCCCCGGTCCCCACACAGCGCCGCCTGGCGCTGTCCAACCACATCCCGGCGCTGGTGCTGCTGGCCCTGTGCGCCGCGGCCACGCTGGTGTCCGACCGTTTCCTGACGGCCGCCAACCTCGGCAACGTACTGCTGCAGGCCTCCATCCTGACCGTGCTGGCCATCGGCATGAGCTTCGTGATCGTCTGCGGGGGCTTCGACCTCTCGGTCGGCTCCACAGCCGCGCTGTCGGGCTGCCTGGCGGCCATGGCCATCTTCCATGCCGGCCTGGGCGACGGCGCTGGTCTCGTGGTGGCCATCGGCACGGGCTGCCTCGTGGGCGCGCTCAACGGCTGGATCGTCGGCCGGCTGCGCGTCTCGCCGCTCATCGCCACGCTGGGCACCATGGTGCTGGTGCGCGGCGCAGCGCTGCTGGTGACCGACGGCGCGCCCGTGCAGTCCAACGACGAGGTCACGGGCCTGCTGGCACTGATCGGCACAGGCCAGGTCTTCGGCGTGCCGGTGCTGCCCTGCGCCGTGGCCTTGGTCTGCGTGGCCAGCTACTGGCTGCTGCACCACTCCACACTGGGGTTTCGCATCTTTGCCGTGGGCGGCAACGAGCAGGCCGCGGCCATCGTGGGCATCCGCGTGGTGCGCGTCAAGCTCTATGCCTACACGATCTGCGGCGCGCTGGCCGGCTTCGCGGGCTTCCTGCTGACTGCCCGGCTGCAGTCGGGCCAGCCCACGGCAGGCGAGTTCTACGAGCTGACGGCCATTGCCGCCGTCGTGCTCGGCGGCGCCTCGCTCAAGGGCGGCGAAGGCCGGCTGCTCAACAGCATCGTGGGCGTCTTCATCATGGTGCTGCTCAACAACATCCTCAACCTCGCCGGCGTCGGCACCTACTGGCAGCGCGTGGCGGTCGGCGTCGTGATCGTCGCGGCCGCAGCGGCCGACCAGCTGCGGCACCGGCGCTGAACCCGGACCCGCACGGCCTTTGCCCCCCGCCATGCGCAAGCCCACCACGCCACCACCCCAAGACCCAAGGAGACTCCCATGAAGAAACGCACGCTGCTCGCAGCATCCATCGCCGCCACCGTGCTGGCCGCCACGGGCCGCGCCCAGACCCGGCCCGTCACGCTGGGCGTGGCGCTGGCCTCGGACACCAACCCCTTCTACGTCGAGGTCAAGAAGGGCATCGAGGCGCGCGCCAAGGAGCTCGGCTGGCGCGCGTCCTTCGTGTCGGCCAACGAGGTCGTCTCGGTCCAGAACGACGGCATCGGCGACCTCATCGCCAAGAAGGTCGATGCCATCATCGTCTCGCCCATCGACACCGCCGCGGTCGTGCCCTCCTACGAGGCCGCGCTCAAGGCCGGCATCCCCATCATCTCGGTCGTGCGCACGGTCCAGTCGCCGAGCCAGCGCGTGGCCGTGACGGGCGATTTCCGCAAGATCGGCATCGACACCGGACGCTGGATGGCCAAGGCGATCCAGGGCAAGGGCCAGGTCGCCATGGTCGCCGGGCCGGCGGGCGCGGAGCTGTTCCGCAACTTCGCGGCGGGCTTCGAAGAGGGCGTCAAGGCCTCGCCTGACATCCACATCGTGTTCCGCAAGGAGGGGCCGCTGACCCGCGAATTCGGCCTGCGCATGGCCGAGGACATCCTGGTCGCCCATCCGGACGTGCGCGGCATCTACTGCGGCAACGACGAGATCGCGCTCGGCGCGGTCCAGGCCGTCGCCGCCGCGGGCAAGCGCGGCCGGGTGCTGGTCACGGGCAGCAATGCGGTGCCGGCGGCGCTGCGCGCCGTGAAGGCCGGCGCGCTGGGCATGACCGTGGACCTGCAGCCGCGGGCCTGGGGCGCGCTGGGCGTGGACACGCTGGCGCGCGTGCTCAAGGGCGAGGCCGTGCCGCCCATCGTCGGCATCGACCACCTGATCGTCGACCAGGACAACGTCGACCGGCTGCTGGCCGGCGCGAAGTAGGCCGCCGGCGCGCCAGCCGCTACATCTTCGCGTCGATGATGTTCAGCGTCTCGCCCAGCGAGCGGTACAGCTCGTACTGGCGGCGCGTGAACTCGCGCGTCTCCTCGGGCGACTTCACGTTGGGGATGGAGCCGGTCTGCGCGGTCGCAGCACGCCACTGCGGGTCCTCGGCGATGGTCTTCATGGCGGCCACGAGCCGGGCCCGCACCTCGGCCGGCAGGCCCGGTGGCGCGAACACCGCGCTCCAGCCCACCACGGCCTCCATCTGCGCGTAGCCGAGCTCGCGCGCGGTCGGCGTGTCGGGCAGCTCGGCCATGCGCTCGGCCGTGGTCACCATCAGCGCACGCAGGTTGCCGCCCTTGATGTGCGCGAGGAAGGAACCCAGGCTGCCGCACGAGAACTCGGTCTGCCCCGCCAGCAGCGAGGTCACGGCCTCGCCCGTGCCCTTGTACGGGATCTGCGTGGGCGTCTGCTCCGTCAGCTGCAGCAGGCGGAACAGCTGGCGCGGCCCCATGTCGTTGGTGGTCAGCACGCCGGCCGTGCCGTAGTTGAGCGCCTTGCCGCGCGTCTTCATGCCCTCGACCAGGTCGGCGAAGCTCTTGTAGGGCGACTTGGCGTTGACCACGCAGCCATAGGGATTGAGTTCCAGCGTGCCGATGAAGGTGTAGTCGTCCCACTTGTACTTGGTCGCGGTCGGCATGATGGCCGGCAGGATGGCCTGCGAGCCCGTGCGCGCCAGCAGCAGCGTGTAGCCGTCCGGCGGTGCGGCGATCGCCTGGGCCGAGCCGATCACGCCGCTGGCGCCGACCTTGTTGAGCACCACCACGGGCTGTGCGAGCGCGCGCGTGGCGGCCGCGGCGAAGGCGCGCGCGGCCAGGTCGGCGTCGCCGCCCGCGCTGTAGGGCGCGATCACGGTGATCGGCTTGTCGGGGTAGCCGGACTGGGCGGCCGCGAGGCCGGTGGCCAGCAGCGCGGCGGCGCCGAGCAGGCAGCGCGCGGTGGTGGACAGGCCGCGCGCGGCGGCGGGCAGCAATGAACGCATGGGCATGTGGTGTCTCCTTCTTTCCTTGTCGTGGTTGCGCCGCCAGCCGGGCGCCGGCGGGATTCAATCGGCTGCGTCGCGCAGCACCATCACGCAGTCGACCGCGACCGGGCCGGCGGGGCCGACGCGCACGGGGTTCAGGTCCAGCTCGGCCAGCCGCGGGGTCGCCGCGGCCCAGCACGACAGGTCGGACAGCAGTTGCGCCACGGCACGCCGGTCCACCGCGCGCTGGCCGCGCACGCCGTCCAGCAGCGCGCCCATGCGCAGCTCGGCCAGCATGGCCAGGCCCTCGTCGACGCCGAAGGGCGCACGGCGCAGGGCCACGTCCTTGAGCACCTCGACC
Organism: Pseudorhodoferax sp.; assembly: GCA_035544335.1. GTDB lineage: Bacteria > Pseudomonadota > Gammaproteobacteria > Burkholderiales > Burkholderiaceae_C > Pseudorhodoferax. The sequence goes on along the minus strand of DATKFT010000426.1, from coordinate 2,779 downwards.
AGCACGCCGCCGCTGCCCACCATGACCACGGTGCCGAACACGGGGTCGCGCTGCACGCCCACCACGAGCTCCACATGGCCCGCGGCCATGGGCTGCACGAGCACGCCGGCAATGCGGGCCTGCGGCGCATGCTGCGCCGCGTTGGCCAGCAGCCGGGCCACGCCGGCGCGCACGGCGGCCTCGTCGTCCAGCTGGAGCAGCACGCCGCCCACCTCGGTCTTGTGCGCGATGTCGGGCGACTCGATCTTGAGCGCCACGGGCGCGCCGAAGCGCTGCCAGGCGGCCACCGCGGCATCCGCGTCGCGCGCCAGCGCCACGGGCGCCATGGGCACGCCGGCCGCCTGCAGCCATTGCGTGGCCTCCACGCTGGGCAGCAGGCCGTCGTGCGTGGCCGCGAGTGCCGGTGCCGGCACGGGCGCGCGCACGGCCAGGGCCGGCGGCGGCAGGCGCCGGCCCGCGTGGTAGCGCGCCAGCGCGGCCGCGGCCTCCACCGCGCGCTCGCCGGCGCCATAGACCACGATGCCCAGCGCGCGCAAACGCTGCAGCGCCGCGGCCGGCGCCGCGACCCAGCACACGAAGAAGGGCTTGCTCGTGCGCGCCTGGATCTCCTCGAAGATGCCGACCAGCGTGTCCACGTGCGCGGTCATGAGCTGCAGCCAGACGATGGCCACGTCCACCTGCGGGTCGTCCAGCAGCGTGACCACGGATTCGCGCAGCAGCTCGGGCCGCGCGACGAACTGGCCCGTCACGTCGACCGGGTTGCCGGCCGCGCCGAAGGCCGGCATGACGCGGGCCAGCCGCTGCTGCGTGTCGGCGGCCAGCGCGGGCACGGCCAGGCCCATCTCCTCGGCCCGGTCGGCCATCATCACGCCCGCACCGCCGGACTGCGTGGCGATGCCCAGGCCGAAGCCCGCGCAGGCGCGCGGCTGCGCGAGCGCCTCCAGCATGTCCAGCATCTGCTCCTCGTTGCGCGCGCGCAGCACGCCATGCTGGCGGATCACGGCGTCGAAGACCGCGTCCTCCACGGCCAGCGCGCCCGTGTGCGAGGCCGCCGCGCGCGCGCCCGAGGCCATGCGCCCGACCTTGGTCAGCACCAGCGGCTTGCCCAGTTCGCGGCAGCGCTGCGCGAGCCGCACCAGGCCCTCGCCATCGGTCAGGCCTTCGAGGTAGCCGGCCGCCACGCGGATGCGCGGGTCCTCCACCACGGCCAGCATGAGCTCGGCGAACTGCAGGTCGGCCTCGTTGCCCGTGTTGATGAAGTAGCCCAGGCCCAGCCCGCGCTGGCGCACGAGCGCCGCGATGGCCGTGCCGAACGCGCCGGACTGCGTGACGAAGGCGATCGGCCCCGGGCCGGTCTCGCCGTCGGCGTACTGGCTGAAGGTGGCGTAGACGTTCTCGAACGCGTTGATGAAGCCCAGGCAGTTGGGCCCGCACAGCAGCACGCCGGCTCGGCGCGCGGTCTCGGCCAGGCGCTGCTCGAGCGCGCGGCCCGCCTCGCCCATCTCGCCGAAGCCCGAGCTGAACACCACGGCCGCCGGCACGCCGCGCGCGCCCAGGGCCTCGATGCTGGCGACCACCTCGCTGGCCGGCACGGCCACGATGGCCAGGTCCACGCCGTCGGGCAGACTGGCGATGTCGGGGCAGCAGGCCAGGCCCGCGATCTCGCGGTACTTGGGGTTGACCGGCAGGATGGTGCCGGCGTAGCCCTTGTCGAGCAGGTGCTTGAGCGGGCGGCCGTTGATCTTGGACAGGTCGGCCGAAGCGCCGACGATGGCGATCTGGCGCGGGTGGACCATGCGCGCGATGGCCGAGGCGCGGGGCAGAAGAGGTGTCATGTCAGGTGTCCGGTGCGTGCAGCGGGTCGCGCCAGGAGAGCATGGCCCGCAGGGGTTCGGGTGGCCGCGGAGCAGGCCATGCCAGTGGCCGCCACGGAACGGGCTCCGCCCGGCCGCTGGCGGCGCCCCCTTGCCAAGGGGGTTGGCGGAGCGACACGCAGTGCGCGCAGACTGGGGGATGTCATGTGAATGCGGAGATGCCCGTTTGTGCGCGGCCCAGGACCAGCGCGTGGATGTCGTGCGTGCCTTCCAGCGTGTTGACCGTCTCCAGGTTCAGCACATGGCGGATCACGTGGTAGCCGTCGGAGATGCCGTTGCCGCCGTGGATGTCGCGCGCGACGCGCGCGATGTCCAGCGCCTTGCCCGCGCAGTTGCGCTTCATGAGCGAGACCATCTCGGGGCTCGCGCGCCCGGCGTCGCGCAGCCGGCTCAGCTGCAGGCAGGCATGCAAGGCCAGCGTGATCTCGGTCTGCATGTCGGCCAGCTTCTTCTGCACGAGCTGGTTGGCCGCCAGCGGCCGGCCGAACTGCTTGCGGTCCAGCGCGTACTGGCGCGCCGCATGCCAGCAGAACTCGGCCGCGCCCATGGCGCCCCAGCAGATGCCGAAACGCGCGTTGTTGAGGCAGGCGAACGGCGCGGCGATGCCCTGGGCGCCGGGCAGGCGCTGGGACTCGGGCACGAACACATCGTCCATGTGGATCTGGCCCGTGGGCGAGGCGCGCACCGAGAACTTGCCCTCGATCTTGCTCGTGGCCAGGCCCTGCATGCCGCGCTCCAGGACGAAGCCGCGCACCTGGCCTTCGTCGTCCTTGGCCCAGACCACCATGAGGTCGGCGATCGGCGCGTGCGTGATCCAGGTCTTGGTGCCCGACAGCCGCCAGCCGCCCTCGACCGGGCGCGCGCGTGCGCCCATGGAACCGGGGTCCGAGCCGTGGTCGGGCTCG
>DATKFT010000425.1:0-1514 GCA_035544335.1 Pseudorhodoferax sp. | reverse complement strand
CGTGGCCCATGTGCAGCTTGCCGCTGGGGTAGGGCAGCATGGAGCAGGCGTAGAACTTCTGCTTGCCCGCGTCCTCGCTCACGCGGTAGGCGTCGCGCGCGCGCCAGTGGGCCTGGGCGGCGGGTTCGACTTCGAGATGGTTGTACTTGTCTTGCATGGGAGGCGTTGGGCGCGTCGCGCGACGCGAACAGGCGGAAATGGGCAGGAAAACGGGCGGTGCGTGGCCGCGCACCGGATTCTAGGCCGAGGCCTCTTCAGCGCGCGGGAACGCGCTCGGCGACGAAGCCGATGCGGGCCAGGCCGGCCTGCTGGGCGATGTCCATGAGTTCGACCACGCGGCCGTAGGGCACCTGCGCGTCGGCACGCAGCTGCACCTCGGTGTCCGGATCCTGGGCCGCACGCTGGGCCAGCGCCTCGCGCAGCTCATCGGCCGTCACGGGGCGCTCGTCCAGATGGATCTGGCCGTCGGGCGTCAGGGACAGGCTCACGAAGGCCTGCGGCAGGCCGGGCTCGGCGGATTCGCTGTGCGGCAGGTCCATGCGCAGGCTGCCGGCCATGAGCGGCGCCGTGATGATGAAGATCACGAGCAGCACCAGCATCACGTCCACCAGCGGTGTGACATTGATGTCGCCCATGGGCTTGGCGCCCTCCCTGCGTTCGAGGCGGCCGAACGGCATGCGCTCAGCGCTCCGGGGCCAGCAGCTCGCGCAGGTCGAGCGCGAAGCCTTCCAGTTCGGCCTCGATGCGTTCGATGCTGCGGCCGAACCAGTTGTAGGCCAGCACCGCTGGAATGGCCACGGCCAGACCGGCGGCGGTCATGACCAGCGCTTCGCCGACCGGGCCCGCGATCTGCGAAACCGTGATCTGCCCGGCCGAGGAAATGGAGGACAACGCGTTGTAGATGCCCCAGACCGTGCCCAGCAGCCCGACGAAGGGGGCGGTGGCGCCCACGGTGGCCAACAGCACCTGGCCGAACTGCAGACGCTGCGTGCCCTCGTGCAGCGCGCCGCGCAGCAGCCGCGTGAGCTGCTGGCTGCGCGGGCCGCTGCCGGCCAGGGTGTCCGCGGACGGTGCGTGCGTGGCGGCCAGCAGCGGGCGCAGCAGGCTGGCACGGTCGAATGCGGCCACGCGCTCGGCTGCGCCGTCGAGCGCGGGGGCCTGCCAGAACGCCGCGGTGCCGCGCAGCACGTCGCGGCCGGCCCGGCGCAGCAGCCAGGTCTTGTAGAGGATGACGACCCAGCTCGCGACCGACATCGCCAGCAGCAACCAGGCGGCCAGCCGATGGACCGCGTCGCCGGCGGTGAGCAGGTCCAGCGCGTTCACGGCCGGGCGTGGATCAGTCGTTGAGGCCCAGCACGTCGAACATGCTGAACAGCCCGTTCTTGCGGCCGGCCAGGAAGCGCACGGCGCGCAGGCTGCCGATCGCGTAGTTCATGCGGCTGGTGGCCTTGTGGGTGATCTCGATGCGCTCGCCCGTGCCCGCGAACAGCACGGTGTGGTCGCCGACCACATCG
>DATKFT010000424.1:0-2196 GCA_035544335.1 Pseudorhodoferax sp. | reverse complement strand
CCGCGTGCAGCGAGGCGCCGCTGGTCATGACGTCGTCCACGAGCACGGTGTCCAGCCCGCGCACGCGGTGGGCCTGCTGCGGGTCCAGCGCGAAGGCGCCGCGCACGTTGCGCCGGCGTTCGGCCGCGCCCAGGGCCTGTTGGGGCGTGGTGTCGCGGATGCGCAGCAGCAGCCCCGCGTCGGTTTTGTCCGGTGCCAGCCGGCGCGCCAGCTCCAGGGCCTGGTTGAAGCCGCGCTCGCGCAGGCGCTGCGTGGACAGCGGCATGGGCAGCACCAGCGCGCAGCGTTCCAGGGTGGGCGCCACCCAGGGCGCGTGGTGCAGCAGCTCGGCCAGCGGTGCCGCCCAGCCGGGCTGCTGGCGGTATTTGAAACGGGCGATGCAGTCCACCCAGGGGTAGCCATAGTCCACGGCGCAGACGCAGGCGTCCAGCGGCGCGGGGTGGCGCAGGCAGGCGCCGCACTGCGTGGCGCCGCCGGCCAGCGGCAGCGCGCAGGTGCGGCAGCGTGCCTGAGGTTGGGCAAAGCGCTGGATGCAGGCTTCGCACAGCGGCCGGGCCTGCCAGCCGTGGCAGACCGCGCATTGGCTGGGCAGCCGCGACAGCGTGGAGGCGAGCCATCGGCGCAGCATGGTGCAGGTCAATATACTCGCCACGCGTTTCCCGCCACGCGCTTCCATGAGCCAGCACCGTCCCCCCACCATCGCCCCCGCGGCCGCCGCGCGCTGGGCACACCAGCCGATCCAGTCCGCGCCCTGGCTGCACGAGGAGGTCGCGCGCCGCATGGCCGAACGCCTGCAGTGGATCAAGCGCAACCCCGCATCCTGGGCCAACTGGCAGGCGCTGCGCGGTGGCATGCAAGCCCATGCCGAATTGCGCAAGCGCTATCCGGGCGCCCAGAGCTGGCTGGTCGAGGCGTCGCCCGCGCTGGAGCGGCAGGCGCTGGCGGCCGGCACCGAGGCCTGGTGGAAGCCCGGCCGCTGGAGCGGCGCGGCCCAGCACAGCGGCATGCCGCCGCCCGGTGGCGTGCAGATGGTCTGGTCCAACATGCTGCTGCACCAGGTGGCCGACCCGCAGGCCTTGATCGCCGACTGGCACCGCGCGCTGGCCGTGGACGGTTTCCTGATGTTCTCCTGCCTGGGGCCCGATTCGCTGCTGGAGCTGCGCCAGGCCTATGCCGACCTGGGCTGGCCGCCGCCCGGCCATGCCTTCACCGACATGCACGACTGGGGCGACATGCTGGTGCACGCGGGTTTCGCCGAGCCCATCATGGACATGGAGCGCATCCGCCTGACCTATGCCACGCCGGACAAGCTGCTCGAGGATTTGCGCGGCCTGGGCCGCAACCTGCACCCCGAGCGCTTCGCTGCATTGCGCGGCCGCGCCTGGCAGGCGCGGCTGCACCAGGAGCTGGCGCGGCGGCTCGCGGATGCGGCCGAACAGGGGCGGCTGACGCTGACCTTCGAGATCGTCTACGGCCACGCGTTCCGGCCGGCGACGCGTGTGCCGCTGGCCGCGCAGAGCGCAGTTTCGCTGCAGGACATGCGCGGCCTGTTGCGCCAAGGCAAAGGAGGTGGTCCGTGAGTGTGTTTGGCCGAGCCGGCCAGGGCCGGGCGTGCAATATTCACGGGCTACAATGAAGGGTTTGTAAGTTATTCCGGGCTTTCCACGAATGAAACAGGCGTAGCCGCGGCGTGTATTCACCGCTGCACGAGCCGCATCAAAGCTGAACGTTGTCCGTGTCGAAACTGGTCTATCGCTTCGCCACCGTGTCAGGCCAAGGCATCCATTGGCTCCTGAAGCGCAACTGTTCCGTCACGCCGGCCCAATTGGGCGGGCTGTATGCATCGATTTGCGTGGTGTCGCTCGGGATCGGGACGTTCTTCTGGTTGCAAGGTGCCAAGCTCATCCTGCCGTTCGCATGGCTGGAGGTGCTGGCGGTGGGGGTGGCCTTCCTGGCGTATTCCCGGCACGCAACCGATGGTGAGCGCATCTCCCTGCAGGACGACCGCCTGGTCGTCGAACTCGAGACCGCGGGCCGCCTGCAGCGGGCCGAGTTCCGCAGGGAATGGGTCCGTGTCGAGCCCAAGACCAGCGACCATTCGCTGATCGAGGTCTCGGGGCAGGGCCGGTGCGTCGAAGTGGGGCGCTACGTGCGTCCGGATCTGCGTCCCTTGCTGGCGCGCGAGATCCGGATGGC
>DATKFT010000423.1:0-3875 GCA_035544335.1 Pseudorhodoferax sp. | reverse complement strand
GCCGGCGGCATGGCCGCGGCCGCGCCGGCGGGTGCCGCGGTCCCGGCGGCCGCGCCGGCCGACGCACCGGCCGCACTGAGCGCGCAGCTGCCCGCCCAGGTCGGCATCGGCGAGGAGTTCAGCGTGCAGCTCGCGCTGCCGGACGGCAACCAGGCCATCAGCGCGCGCGTGCAGCTGCGCTACGACCCGGCGCTGCTGGCCCCTGTCGGGGCGGCAGGCAGCGCAGGCCAGGCCGAGATCGCGCTGGCCTCCTCGGGCGTGGCCGGTGTGGCGGCGCCGCCGGCCGTGCTGCGCATGCGCGTGCTGGCCAAGGCGCCGGCCACGGCCGAGATCGGCTTTGATGTGAGCGCGAGCAACCTGCCCGTGCAGGCGCCGCCGCCGGCGCCGCTGGCCATCATTCAGCGGTGAGTGCAGCGATGCGCGCAGCCATGCCCACCGCACCGGGCCGCCCGTGGCCACAGCGCGGCTTCACGCTCGTCGAACTCATGGTCACGCTGGCCCTCGTGGGCCTGCTGGCCAGCATGGCGCTGCCGCTGGCCGAGCTGGCCGTGCAGCGCACGCGCGAGCAGGAGCTGCGCAGCGCGCTGCGCGAGATCCGCCAGGCCATCGACGCCTACAAGCGGGCCACCGAGACCGGCTCGGTGCCGCGCACCGCCGACGCGACGGGCTACCCGCCCACGCTTCAGGCGCTGGTGCAGGGCGGCGCCGACGCGCGCGATCCGCAGGGCCGGCCGCTGCGCTTTCTGCGCCGCGTGCCGCGCGACCCCTTCTTCGCGGGCGATGCCGCGGTCCCGGCGGCCCAGACCTGGGGCCTGCGCAGCTATGCCTCGCCGCCCGAGCAGCCGCAGCCCGGCAAGGACGTCTACGACGTGTACTCGCTGTCCGAGCGCAGCGGCCTGAACGGCCGGCCCTACCGGGACTGGTGACATGCCGGCGCTGCGTCCACCTCTGCCCTCCTCTGCGCCGCTGTCCGCCCCCCCGCCTGCGCGCCGCACGCGACCGCCGCTGCGCGCGCGCGGCTTCACGCTCGTTGAGCTGCTGGTGGTCATGGCCATCCTGGCGACGCTGCTGTCGATCGCGGCGCCGCGCTACTTCGGCGCGGTCGAGCGCGCGCGCGAGAACACGCTGCGCCAGTCGCTCGCGGTCGTGCGCGACACCATCGACAAGTTCTACGGTGACAACGGCCGCTATCCCGAGGACCTGGCCGAACTCGTGCGCCGGCACTACCTGCGCGCGCCGCCCGTGGACCCCTACACCGACAGCGCCGAGACCTGGATCTCCGTGCCACCGCCGATGGCGGCCGATGGCCGCGCCGCGCCGGGCCGGCTCTACGACCTGCACAGCGGCGCGCAGGGCAACACGCGCGGCGGCACCGCGCTCTCGCAGCTGTGAGCCGGCGCAGCCAGCGCGGCTTCAGCTATGTCGGGCTGCTGCTGTCGGTGGCCCTGCTGGGCGCGGGCCTGGCCGCGGCCGGCAGCGTCTGGCGCGTGCAGCTGCAGCGCGAGCGCGAGGCCGACCTGCTCTATGCGGGCGCGCAGATCCGCCAGGCGATCCGGCAGTACTACGAAGGCGTGCCACTGGGCCAGCCACACCGCTTTCCGCAGCGGCTGGAAGACCTGCTGCTGGACCGGCGCTGGCCCACCGTGCGGCGCCACCTGCGCCGGCTCTACCTGGACCCCATGACGGGCAGCACCGACTGGGCGCTGCTGCGCGCGCCGGACGGCGGCATCCTCGGCGTGCACAGCCGCTCGGGCGCCGCGCCGCTCAAGCGCCAGGGCTTCGGGCGGCTGGACACGGACTTCGAGGACGCCGCGGCGCTGTCGGACTGGCGCTTCGTCTACCGGCTGTACGACGAAGACGACGCCTCGGCCACGCAGCCCGCGCCGGCCGGCGCCCTGCCCACGGTGCCGCTGTCGGCGCTGCCGCAGTTCCGCACGGGCGGCGCGTCGAACGCGAGGTAGGTCGTGCCGTCGGCCGCCTCGGCCACGAAGGCCACGCGCCCGTCCCAGGCCACGAAGCCGCGCGGGTAGATGCCCGGCGCGCCGGCAGGCGTGCCCTGCAGCGGTTGCGTGTCCTGCGGCTGGCCGTGCGTCTGCCAGGCCTGCATGCCATGGCGGCCGTCGTCGGCCGCGAACACGATGCGCTCGCCCAGCCGCACGAAGGCCCAGGCGTTGGAGTGGCCGGGGCCGGGCTGCAAGTCCGCGAGCAGCCGCGTGCCCGCGGCCGTGCCGTCGCTGATCCAGGGCTCCACGCCATGTACGCCGTCGTAGGCTGCGAACACCACCTGCTCGCCCAGTGCCGTGATGTGGCTGGGCAGCGCGTTGGCCGGCCCGGGCCGGATGTCGGCCACCAGGGCCGTGCCCTGGGCCGTGCCGTCGCTGCGCCACAGCTCGATGCCATGGCTGCCGTCGTGGGCGGCGAAGTACAGCCAGCGGCCGGCCGCCGTGAGCTGGCGCGGCAGCGCGCTGTCGCGTCCGGCGCGGATGTCGCGCACCATGCGCGTGCCCGCGGCCGTGCCGTCGCTGCGCCACAGCTCGCGGCCATGCACACCGTCGTCGGCCGTGAAGAACAGCTGCTCGCCCAGCAGCGTCAGCGCCTCGGGCGCGCCGTCGCCGTCGGCACGGATGTCCAGCACGCGGCTGGTGCCGCTGGCCGTGCCATCGCTGCGCCACAGCTCGGTGCCGCCTTCGGCGTCGGTGGCGCTGAACAGCAGCGCATCGCCGCGCACGGTCAGCTGGCGCGGCATCGACCCCGGCGCGCCGGCGTGGATGTCGGCCACCAGCACCGTGGTCTCGGGCGTGCCCTGGGTCCGCCAGAGTTCAAACCCGTGGCGGCCGTCGTCGGCCGAGAAGTACAGCGCATCGCCGAAGGCCACGAAGCCGTTGGGCACGGAGCCCTCGGGGCCGGGCCGCAGGTCGGCCACGCGCTGGGTGCCGGCTTCGGTGCCATCGCTGCGCCACAGCTCCAGGCCATGCACACCGTCGTCGGCCGCAAAGTAGACATGGCCGCGCCACAGCGTCAGCCCGCTCGGATAGGAGCCCTGTGCGCCGGGACGGATGTCGCGCACCAGCCGCCGGCGGCCGTCACGCGGATCGACCGCCCACAGCTCGGCGCCGTGCAGGCCGTCGTCCGCGGCGGCGGACAGCAGCAGTTGCGCGCCGGGCAGCCCGACCAGGTTGCCCGGATGGCGCAGCAGCGCAGGCCCGGCCTGCGCCGCAGCGTGCAGCATCGCGCAGCCGGCCGCCAGCGCGGCCAGGCTGCGGCGCAAGACCTTGGTCCGCGCCACGGCGTTCAGCGGCAGAACGGCACCAGGCCCATCGCCGACTTGATGCCCGCCACGATGTGCTTCTGGAACTCGGCCGCGCCCGGGAAGGCCGCGGTGTCCTGCGCGAACGCGCCCGCGTCGTGGCCCAGCGTGGTGACCCAGGAGCGGCCGCCGTCGTAGTACTGGCACCAGGACACGGGGTGGAAGCTGCCATGGCCCGGGTGCGTGCCGCGCTGCGTGGCCAGCGTGCTGGTGTCCACGGTCATGAGGAACTTCACGTTGGTCGGGAACGGCATCAGCGTGTACCACTCGTCCTTGAACGCGAAGCTGTCGGGCAGCATCTCGGTCGAGGCGTCGTTCTTGTTGATGACCTTGACCACGCCGTTCTGGTTGGCGCCATGGTCGTAGAAGTTGGCGTTGCCCAGCAGGCCTTCGTAGTAGGGCCAGTTGTATTCGGTGCCGAAGGCGTTGTGGATGCCCACGAAGCCGCCGCCGCGGCGCATGTACTGGCGCAGCGCGTGGCGGGCCGCATCGAGCTGCGTGCCGCCCGAGGCGGTCTTGCTGTGGTCCCACAGCGCGTCGCGCGTGGGGCTCGCGAAGATGATGGCCT
>DATKFT010000422.1:0-2428 GCA_035544335.1 Pseudorhodoferax sp. | reverse complement strand
ACCGACACGCGCTCGCCCAGCGTGCGCGCGGCCAGCAGCGTGATGACCAGGGGCGTGATCATGACGATGGCCGTGAACTCGCCCACCGGCATGGTCTTGAGGCTCAGGAACGCGAGCAGGCTGCTGGTCAACAGCAGCACGCCGCGCAGCACCTGAAAGCGCGGGTGGGCCGTGCGCAGCATCTTCCAGCCCTGGCGCGGCAGCACGATGGCCGTGGTGGCCACGGCCTGGAACGCATAGCGGAACCACAGGCCCATCAGCAGTGGCACGCTGACCGTGACGGCCTTGGTGGTGGTGTCCAGTACCGCGAAGCAGGCCACTGCGCAGAGCACCAGTGCGATGCCGCCCAATGGCGAGGAGGGCACGGACGGCACGCTCACTGGATGCGGTCCGCCAGCAGCTCCCAGACCGGGGTCAGGTCACCCGGCAAGTACGGCAAGGACCCCAGATCGCAATGGCTCTCGTCGGGGCTGTGGAAGTCGCTGCCGCGTGAGGCCGCGAGGCCGAATTCGCGGGCCATGTTGGCGTATTCCACGTACTCGGCCGGCGTGTGGCTGCCCGTGACGACCTCGACGCCACGCCCACCATGGGTCTTGAACTCGCTGAACAGTGCGTATTCTTCCGTGGCGCTGAACTTGTAGCGGCCCGGATGGGCGATCACGGCGATGCCGCCGCCCTGGGTGATCCAGCCCACGGCGTCCTTGAGGTTGGCCCAGCGGTGCGGCACGTAGCCGGGCTTGCCCTCGGTCAAATACTTGCGGAACACCTCGGGCGTGTCCCGGCAGTGGCCGGCCTCGACCAGGAAGCGCGCGAAGTGGGTGCGCGAGATCAGCGCCGGGTTGCCCACGAACTTGAGCGCGCCCTCGTAGGCGCCCTGGATGCCGACCTTGGCCAGGCCCTGGGCCATCTCGCGGGCCCGCGGGCCGCGGCCATCGCGCGTGTCGGCCAGCCCCTCTTGCATGCGCGGGTCTTCGGCGTCGAAGCCCAGGCCCACGATGTGCACGGTCTCGCCCGCGAAGGTGACGGAGATTTCGGTGCCGGTCAGGTAGCGCAGGCCCTGGGCCTTGGCCGCGGCGGCGGCGCGGGCCTGGCCGCCGATCTCGTCATGGTCGGTCAGTGCCCACAACTCCACGCCGTTCGCACGTGCGCGCTGGGCCAGTTCCTCGGGTGTCAGCGTGCCATCGGAGACGATGGAGTGGCAATGCAGGTCGGCGTTGAGGATGGAGGGCACGTCGGACATTCTAGGTGGGCACGCTATTTTCCAAGGTCGCCCGCGCGGCAACGGCCGCACAAAAAACAAAACCCGCTCGAAGGAGCGGGTTCGTGGAGCAGTGCTGCGGGCCGGAGCCCAACCATCACTTCAGCTTGATTTCCTTGTACTCGACGTGCTTGCGAGCCTTGGGATCGAACTTGGTGATCAGCATCTTCTCGGGCATGGTCTTCTTGTTCTTGGTCGTCGTGTAGAAGTGACCCGTGCCGGCCGTGGATTCCAGCTTGATCTTTTCGCGTCCGCCTTTGGTGGCCATGGTGATTCCCCTTGCTTTAAGCTGCTTGGCCGCGTGCGCGCAGGTCTGCGAGCACAGCGTCGATGCCGTTCTTGTCGATCAGGCGCAGGCCGGCGTTGGAGATGCGCAGGCGCACCCAGCGGTTTTCCGACTCCACCCAGAAGCGGCGGTATTGCAGGTTCGGCAGGAACCGGCGCTTGGTCTTGTTGTTGGCGTGGGAAACGTTGTTCCCGACCATCGGGCCTTTGCCCGTGACTTCACATACGCGTGACATGGTCACTTCCTCGTGATAACAGCTGGCACCTTGCCGCCCAAAACAGGCGGCCTGGAGTTTTACAGCTTGACCTCGCCATGAAGCAGGTGGCGGTTTCCTGTTGCCGACGTCTATTTCGGCAAAGCCCGCGATTGTAGCTGGCTTTTGGGAATCACTCCTGCTCGAGGAAGCGCTGGGCGTCCAGCGCGGCCATGCAGCCCGTGCCGGCGCTCGTGATGGCCTGGCGGTAGACATGGTCCTGCACGTCGCCGGCCGCGAACACGCCGGGCACGCTGGTCATGGTGGCCATGCCCTTGAGGCCGGACTGGGTGACGATGTAGCCGTCCTTCATCTCCAGCTGGCCCTGGAAGATCTCTGTATTGGGCCGGTGGCCGATCGCGATGAAGCAGCCCTTGAGCTCGATGTCGCGGATGGAACCGTCGCGCTGGTCCTTCAGGCGCACACCGGTCACGCCGCTCGCGTCGCCCTTGACTTCGTCCAGGGTCTGGAACAGCTGCAGCTCGATCTTGCCTTCCTTGACCTTCTCGGCGACCTTGTCCACGAGGATGGGCTCGGCGCGGAACTTGTCGCGTCGGTGCACCAGCGTGACCTTGCGCGCGATGTTGGACAGGTACAGCGCCTCCTCGACGGCCGTGTTGCCGCCACCGAC
>DATKFT010000421.1:0-3363 GCA_035544335.1 Pseudorhodoferax sp. | reverse complement strand
GGTGATGGCTTCGCCCTTGGCGATCGAGCGCAGCAGGCGCCGCATGATCTTGCCCGAACGCGTCTTGGGCAGGTTGTCGCCGAAGCGGATGTCCTTGGGCTTGGCGATCGGGCCGATCTCCTTGGCCACCCAGTCGCGCAGTTCCTTGGCGATCTGCTTGGCCTCGTCGCCGTGCGGGCGTGGGCGCTTGAGCACGACGAAAGCGCAGATGGCCTCGCCCGTGGTGTCGTCGGGCCGGCCGACCACGGCGGCTTCGGCCACGAGGTCGGTCTTGGCCACCAGGGCCGACTCGATCTCCATCGTGCCCATGCGGTGGCCCGAGACGTTCAGCACGTCGTCGATGCGGCCCGTGATCGTGAAGTAGCCGGTCTGCGCGTCGCGGATCGCGCCATCGCCGGCCAGGTAGTAGCCCTTGAGCTCGGCCGGGTAGTAGCTCTTCTTGAAACGCTCGGCGTCGCCCCAGATCGTGCGGATCATGCCGGGCCAGGGGCGCTTGACGACCAGGATGCCGCCATGGCCGTGCGGCACGTCGTTGCCCGTTTCGTCGACGATGGCCGCCGCGATGCCCGGGAACGTCAGCGTGCACGAGCCCGGCACCAGCGTCGTGGCGCCCGGCAGCGGCGTGATCATGTGGCCGCCCGTCTCGGTCTGCCAGAAGGTGTCCACGATGGGGCAGCGGCCACCGCCCACATGCAGGTGGTACCACTCCCAGGCGGCGGGATTGATGGGCTCGCCCACCGAGCCCAGGATGCGCAGGCTGGACAGGTCGTACTGCTTGGGGTGCACGGCCTCGTTGCCCTCGGCCGCCTTGATCAGCGAGCGGATCGCGGTCGGCGCCGTGTAGAACACCGTGACCTTGTGGTCCTGGATCATCTTCCAGAAGCGGCCTGCATCCGGGTAGGTCGGCACGCCCTCGAACACGATCTCGGTGGCACCGAGTGCGAGCGGACCGTAGGTGATGTAGCTGTGGCCCGTGACCCAGCCGATGTCGGCCGTGCACCAGAACACGTCGTCGTCCTTCAGATCGAAGGTCCACTTGGTCGTGACAGCCGCCTGCAGCAGGTAGCCGCCGGTGGAGTGCTGCACACCCTTGGGCTTGCCCGTGGAACCCGAGGTGTAGAGCAGGAACAGCGGGTGCTCGGCCTCGACCCATTCGGGTTCGCACTTGGACGGTTGCGCCTCGGTCAGCTCGGCCAGCCAGAGGTCGCGCGGCGCCTGGAACGGCACGGCACCACCCGTGCGGCGCGCCACCAGCACGTTGCGCACGCTCTCGCAGCCGCCCAGGCCGATGGCCTCGTCCACGATGGCCTTGAGCGGCAACTGCTTGCCGCCACGCACCTGCTGGTCGGCCGTGATCACGACGGACGCGCCCGTGTCGGCGATGCGGTCGCGCAGCGCCTGCGCCGAGAAGCCGCCGAACACCACCGAATGGATGGCGCCGATGCGCGCGCAGGCCTGCATGGCGGCCACACCATCGATGGACATGGAGATGTAGATGACGACGCGGTCGCCCTTTTTCACGCCCAGCGAACGCAGCGCATTGGCCATGCGGCAGGTGCGCTCCAGCAGCTCGCGGTAGCTCACGCGCGTGACCTGGCCATCGTCGGCCTCGAAGATCAGCGCGGTCTTGTCGCCCAGGCCACGCTCCACGTTGCGGTCCAGGCAGTTGTAGGAGACGTTGAGGCGGCCGTCGGCGAACCACTTGAAGAACGGCGCCTCGCTGCTGTCCAGCACCTGCGTGAACGGCGTCTGCCAGCTGATGAACTCGCGTGCCAGGCCGCCCCAGTAGCCCTCGGGATCGGTCTCGGCCTGCGCCACCAGCTTGTCGTAGGCCGCGCGGCCGGACACGTGGGCGTTGCGGGCCAGCGCCGGCGGCGGTGCGTACAGGGCAGTGGTCGGTTCGGTCATCTCGTCTCCTAGTGCTAGCGGCTACAGGGGTGGAACGCCGCGATTGCATCACATCGTCCGGTGTTCCTGCCACGAGGATCGCCGAGGAACGTTGCAGCACCGTGCCCCAAACTTAACGAATGTTTGCAGCCTGCCCCACGGCCGCGACAGAGGTTACGCTCGGCCCCAGCCCGCAGCCCGCCATGCCCACCCACGACCCGTCCCCCGACGCGAGCGCCCCGCTCGCACGCTACCAGACGCTGCAAGCCGGCCTGGACCTGCTGGACCGCGGCCTGTCCATCTTCGACCGCGACTTGAAGCTCGTGGCCTGGAACCGTGCCTACCTGCGGCTGCTCGGCTTCCCCGAGGCCATGGGCTATCTGGGCGCGCCGTTCGAGAGCTTCATCGCCTACAACGCCCAACGCGGCGACTACGGCCCGGGCAACGCGGCAGCGCTCGTGGCCGAGCGCGTGGCGGCAGCCCGCGCGTTCCGTGCGCACGAGATCGAGCGCACGCGTCCCAATGGCCAGGTGCTGCGCATCCGCGGCGAACCCGTGCCCGGCCACGGCTTCGTGACGCTGTACTCCGACGTGACGGCCGAACGGCAGGCCGAGGCCACGATCCGCGCCCACACCGAGGAGCTGGAGACGCGCGTGGCCGAGCGCACGGCCGAGCTGCAGCGCAGCGAGCAGCGCGTGCGCCTGGTCATGGACTCGATCCCGGCGCTCGTGGGCTTCTTCGACGCGGGGCGCACCTACCGCTACCTGAACCGTGCCTACCACGCGTGGTTCGGCGTCGACACGCGCGTGCCGGCCCAGGTCAGTGCGCGCACCTTCCTGGGCGATGCGGTCTACGCCGGCGTGCGCCCGCGCGTGCTGCGCGCGCTGCGCGGCCAGGCCCAGAGCTTCGAGTACGAGCTGCAGACGGCCCAGGGCGAGCGGCGCACGGTGCGCACCTCGCTGGTGCCCGAGCGGGCCAGCGACGGCAGCGTGAGCGGCTGCTTCGAACTGACCTTCGACATCACCGAGGAGCGGCGTGCCCAGGTGCTGCTCGCGCGCGCGCACAAGCTGGAATCGCTGACACACCTGACGGGCGGCCTGGCCCACGACTTCAACAACATCCTGACCGTGGTGATCGGCAACCTGGACGCGCTCGCACGCAGCCGGCCCGAAGACAGCGCCACGCAGGAGTACGTGCTGCCCGCGCTGGGCGCTGCCAGGCGCGGCGCCGACCTCGTCAAGGGCCTCCTGAGCTTCGCGCGGCGCCAGCCGCTGGAGGCGCATTCGGTCAGCGTGGGCGCCCTGCTCGCCACCGTGGCCGGCCTCGTGCGCCGCGTGCTGCCCGAGGGACTGCGCCTGGAGATCGAGGCCGACAGCGAGCCGCTGTGGACCTGGATCGACCCCACGCTGCTGGAGCAGGCGCTCATCAACATGGTGCTCAACGCGCGCGACGCCTGCGAGGGCCGGGGCGCCGCGG
>DATKFT010000420.1:0-11119 GCA_035544335.1 Pseudorhodoferax sp. | reverse complement strand
GCGCCACCACGCACGCCGCGCTGCAGGCCCGCCTGGACCAGGTCGTGCGCGACGGCGGCGAGGGCCTCATGCTGCATCTGGGCCGCGCGCCCTACCGCGGCGAGCGCAGCGACGACCTGCTCAAGTTCAAGCCCTACGACGATGCCGAGGCCCGTGTCCTGGCCCACCTGCCCGGCCAGGGCCGGCACGCGGGGCGGCTGGGCGCCCTGCTCGTGGAAACCGGCGAAGGCCAGCGCTTCAAGCTCGGCGGCGGCTTCACGGACGCGCAGCGCGCCGCGCCGCCACCCGTGGGCAGCCTGGTCACCTACCGCTACCACGGCCTGACCGCCAGCGGGCTGCCGCGCCACGCGCGCTTTGTACGGCTGCGCGAAGGTTACTGAGCCGGCCGCTACGATCGCGCGCATGTTGTTGTCCGCTCTCCCCTTCCACGACTTTTTCTCCGAACATCCCTGGGCCCTGACCGCGCTGCAGCTGGCCCTGCTGGCCGCCATGGTCTGGCTGTCCGACCGGCTGACCCATGCACTGCTCGTGCGCGGCATCGGCCGCGCCGTGCGCGCGATTCCCACGGCCTGGGCCGGGGCACCGCTCGAGCGCGGCGTGGTGGCACGGCTGGCCCACGTGGTGCCGGCCCTCGTGGTCTACGCCGGCATCGCGCTCGTGCAGCCGCTGCCCGAATCCGCCGTGCTGCTGGTGCGCAGCCTGGCCAGCGCCTACCTGGTGCTGGTGCTCGCGCAGGCACTGTCCAGCCTGCTCAACGCCTTCGGCGACATCTACGAGCAGCGCGACCCCGAGCGCGCCGCGTCGCGGCCGATCAAGGGCTACCTGCAGCTGCTCAAGATCGGCATCGGACTGCTGGCCGCCATCCTGGTCATCGCCGTGCTGTTCAACCGCGATCCGCTGCTGCTGCTGTCCGGCCTGGGCGCGATGACGGCCGTGCTGCTGCTGGTGTTCAAGGACACGCTGCTGTCGCTCGTCGCCAGCGTGCAGCTGTCGAGCAACGACATGCTGCGCGTGGGCGACTGGATCGAGATGCCGCAGCTCAACGCCGACGGCGCCGTGGTCGACATCTCGCTGCACACGGTGAAGGTGCAGAACTGGGACCGCACCATCACCACGGTGCCCACCTGGCGCCTGATCGGCGAGAGCTACAAGAACTGGCGCGGCATGTTCAGCTCGGGCGGGCGACGCATCAAGCGCGCGCTGGTGCTGGACCAGAGCTCGGTGCGCTTCCTCCAGGACGAAGAGCGCGATGCGCTGCGCCGCTTCGCGCTGATCGACGACTACCTGGCACGCAAGCAGGGCGAGCTGCAGGCCCACAACGCGATCCTCACGGCCCAGGGCAAGGACCCCGTCAACACACGGCGCGTGACCAACCTGGGCACCTTCCGCGCCTATGTGCAGGCCTACCTGAAGTCCCACCCCGGCATCCATCCCGAGATGATCCAGATGGTGCGCCAGCTGCAGAGCGGCCCCACCGGCCTGCCGCTGGAGCTGTACTGCTTCACGGCCACCACCGCCTGGGTCGACTACGAAGGCATCCAGGCCGACATCTTCGACCACCTGTACGCCATCCTGCCGTCCTTCGGCCTGCGCGTGTTCCAGGCGCCGGGCGGTGCCGACCTGGCCCGCCTGCTGGAGCCTGCGGCCGGCCTGCTGCCGCCGGCCGCGGCGCAGGCCGGGCGCTGAAGGCTCAAATCGTGCGGCCGTAGGGGCCGTCGCTGCCGAGCTGGACCACGTCCTCGGTGCGCGTGACCTTCTGCGATTCGGGCATCGGTGCGCCCTCGGCCACGCAGTCGGCGAAGTAGCTGATCTTGCCGTTCTCGTCCTCGATCTCCACGAGCCCGTGGATGTCGGTCTCGAAGCCCGGGCACAGCACGTTGAACTCGCGCGAGAACTTGAGGTAGTCCACGATCTTCTTGTTGAAGACCTCGCCCGGGATCAACAGCGGAATGCCGGGCGGGTACGGCGTGACCAGGCTGGTCGTGATGCGGCCTTCGAGCTCGTCGATCGGCACGCGCTGGGTCTTGCGGTGGGCGATGTGGGCGTACGCGTCGCTGGGCTTCATCGCCGGCGTCAGGTCCGACAGGTACATCTCGGTCGTGAGCCGTGCGATGTCGTACTTGGCGTACAGCGCATGCACGTGCTGGCACAGATCGCGCAGGCCCATGCGCTCGTAGCGCCGGTGCTGCTGGCAGAACTCCGGCAGGATGCGCCACATGGGCTGGTTCTTGGCGTAGTCGTCCTTGAACTGCTGCAGCGCGGCCAGCATGGTGTTCCAGCGGCCCTTGGTGATGCCGATCGTGAACATGATGAAGAAGCTGTACAGCCCCGTCTTCTCCACGATGATGCCGTGCTCGGCCAGGTACTTGGTCACGATGCTGGCCGGGATGCCCTCGTCGGCGAACTTGCCGTCCAGGTCCAGGCCCGGCGTCACGATGGTGGACTTGATCGGGTCCAGCATGTTGAAGCCGTCGGCCAGGTCGCCGAAGCCGTGCCAGCGGGCCGCGCTGGCATCCTTGATGATCCAGTCGTCGGCCGTGCCCACGCCCTCGTCGACCAGCGCATCCGGCCCCCAGACCTTGAACCACCATTCGTCTTCGCCGAACTCCTGCTCGACCTTGCGCATGGCACGGCGGAAGTCCAGCGCCTCCAGGATGCTTTCTTCCACGAGCGCGGTGCCGCCGGGCGGCTCCATCATGGCGGCCGCCACGTCGCAGCTCGCGATGATCGCGTACTGCGGGCTCGTGGAGGTGTGCATCAGGAACGCCTCGTTGAACAGGTGGCGGTCCAGCTTGCGGTGCTGCGAATCCTGCACCAGCACGTGGCTGGCCTGGCTGATGCCGGCCAGGAGCTTGTGCGTGGACTGCGTGGCGAAGACCAGCGACTCCTTGGGCCGCGCACGGCGCTTGCCCATGGCGTGGTAGGCGCCGTAGAAGGGGTGGAAGGCCGCGTGCGGCAGCCAGGCTTCGTCGAAGTGCAAGGTGTCGACGTAACCGTCCAGGAGGCCCTTGATGGTCTCGGTGTTGTAGAGCACGCCGTCGTAGGTGGACTGTGTGACCGTCATCACGCGCGGCTTGACCGCGTCGGCGTCCACGCCCGCCAGCAGCGGATTGGCACGGATCTTGGCCTTGATCGCCTGCGGCTCGAACTCGCTGCGCGGGATCGGGCCGATGATGCCGAAGTGGTTGCGCGTGGGCTTCATGAAGACCGGCACGGCGCCGGTCATGATGATGGCGTGCAGGATGGACTTGTGGCAGTTGCGGTCCACCACCACCACGTCGCCCGGCGCCACCGTGTGGTGCCAGACCATCTTGTTGGAGGTCGAGGTGCCGTTGGTCACGAAGAAGCAGTGGTCGGCATTGAAGATGCGCGCCGCATTGCGCTCGCTCTCCGCCACGGGGCCGGTGTGGTCCAGCAGCTGGCCCAGCTCCTCGACCGCATTGCAGACGTCGGCGCGCAGCATGTTCTCACCGAAGAACTGGTGGAACATCTGGCCCACCGGGCTCTTGAGGAAGGCCACGCCACCCGAGTGGCCCGGGCAGTGCCAGGAGTACGAACCGTCCTCGGCATAGTCCAGCAGCGCCTTGAAGAACGGCGGCTGCACGCTTTCCAGGTAGCTCTTGGCCTCGCGGATGATGTGGCGCGCCACGAACTCCGGCGTGTCCTCGAACATGTGGATGAAGCCGTGCAGCTCGCGCAGGATGTCGTTGGGCATGTGCCGCGAGGTCTTGGTCTCGCCGTACACATAGATCGGCACGTCCAGGTTCTTGCGGCGCACCTCCTCGATGAACTTGCGCAGGTTCACGACGGCGGGGTCCAGGTCCGGGCCGGCGCTGAACTCCTCGTCGTCGATCGACAGGATGAAGGCGCTGGCGCGGCTTTGCTGCTGCGCGAACTGCGACAGGTCGCCGTAGCTCGTGACGCCCAGCACCTCGAAGCCCTCGCTCTCGATGGCCTGTGCAAGCGCACGGATGCCCAGGCCGGAGGTGTTCTCCGAACGGTAGTCCTCGTCGATGATGACGATGGGAAAGCGAAACTTCATGGGCAGCCCCAGCGTGGCGTGAATGGAAAGCCGCGAAGTGTACGGACAATGGATGACCGCACGGTGGCGCGGCCGGTCTTTTGACCCACAATGGCCCGGACTTCACGAGGCAAGGAACCCATGGGCATCGCCGACTCGACCTTCTGGTGGCTGCTGGCCGGCGCCTGCGTCGTGCTGGAACTGGTCACCGGCACCTTCTACCTGCTGATGCTGGCGCTGGGCTTCGTCGCCGCGGCGCTGGCGGCTTACCTGGGCCTGGGCATGGCCGGGCAGATCGCCACGGCCGCCGTCGTCGGCGGCGGCAGTGTTGCACTCTGGTATGCGGTGCGCAGCGCGCGCGGACGCCGGCGCAGCGCCGCGACCGACCCCAATCTGAACCTGGACATCGGAGAGACCGTGTCCGTGCAGGAATGGAATCCGGACGGCACGGCCTCCGTACACTACCGCGGCGCACGCTGGACCGCGGTGCAGCGCGCCACGCAAGCGCCGATCCCCGGCATCTACCGCGTGGTCGGCATGGTCGGCAACCGTCTGTTGGTCGACAAGGCCTGACCGCTTTTCCGTTTCAACGCGCAGGAGGTCCCTGGATGGAAGTCGCTCTCGTACTGCTGGTCATTGCCGCAGTGTTCGTTTCTCAATCGATCAAGGTGGTGCCGCAGCAAAACGCCTGGGTCGTCGAGCGGCTCGGCAAGTACCACAGCACGCTGACCCCGGGCCTGAATTTCCTCGTCCCCTTCATCGACAAGGTCGCCTACAAGCACAGCCTCAAGGAAATCCCGCTGGACGTGCCCAGCCAGGTCTGCATCACGCGCGACAACACGCAGCTGCAGGTCGACGGCATCCTGTACTTCCAGGTCACGGACCCCATGCGCGCAAGCTACGGCTCGTCCAACTACATCATGGCGGTCACGCAGCTGGCCCAGACCTCGCTGCGCAGCGTGATCGGCAAGCTCGAGCTGGACAAGACCTTCGAGGAGCGCGACATCATCAACGCCCAGGTCGTGGCCGCCATCGACGAGGCCGCGCTGAACTGGGGCGTCAAGGTGCTGCGCTACGAGATCAAGGACCTCACGCCGCCCGCCGAGATCCTGCGTTCCATGCAGGCGCAGATCACGGCCGAGCGCGAGAAGCGCGCGCTGATCGCGGCCTCCGAAGGCCGGCGCCAGGAGCAGATCAACATCGCCACGGGTGAGCGCGAAGCCTTCATCGCCCGCTCCGAGGGTGAAAAGCAGGCCGCGATCAACCAGGCCCAGGGCGAGGCCGCCGCCATCACGGCCGTGGCCGATGCCACGGCCCAGGCGATCGAGCGCGTGGCCGCCGCGATCCGCCAGCCCGGCGGCAGCGATGCCGTGCAGCTCAAGGTGGCCGAAGCCGCCGTCAACGCCTACAGCAAGGTGGCGGCCGATGCCAACACCACGCTGATCGTGCCCAGCAACATGAGCGATGCGGCCGCGCTGATCGGCTCGGCCATGAACATGGTGCGGCTGCAGCAGCCCAAGGCATGAGCGCGGCCATGGAACACAACGTGCTGGGCTCCGAGCTCATTCCGTGTTCCTATGCGCCGCTGACGGGCTACTTCCGCGACGGCTGCTGCCGTACCGACGACGACGACCTGGGCGCGCACGTGGTCTGTGCGCGCATGACCGCAGCCTTCCTCGTGTTCTCCAAGCTGCGCGGCAACGACCTGTCCACACCGCGGCCCGAACACCGCTTCGCCGGCCTCAAGCCCGGCGACCGCTGGTGTCTGTGCGCCGCCCGCTGGAAGGAAGCCCACGAGGCCGGCTGCGCGCCCCACGTGGTCCTGGAGTCCACCCACATCAGCGCGCTGGATTTCGTGCTGCTCGAAGATTTGCAGCGACACGCCTGGCCACAGCGGAGTGCCTCCAAATGACTGCTATAATCTAAGGCTTCGCGGAGCGGTGGATGAGTGGTTTAAGTCGCACGCCTGGAAAGCGTGTGTGGGTTAATAGCCCACCGCGGGTTCGAATCCCGCCTGCTCCGCCAGAACATTGTTCGGCAAATTTCGCCGAATACCAGAAAAGCCCGGTTCTTCCAAGGAACCGGGCTTTTTCTTTGTTCGCTTGCCTTCAGAGGGGATCGGGGGCAACCGCTCAATAATGGGGGCAACTTTGGGGGCAGGAAGTTGCCCCCGCCACTAGTTGCCCCCAGACATGCCCCTCACCGACACAGCCATCAAGCAGGCAAAGCCTGGCGAGAAAACCCGCAAGCTTTCCGACTCCCTCGGTCTGTATCTGGAGGTCGCACCATCGGGCGGCAAATGGTGGCGGCTCAAATACCGAATCGATGGGAAAGAGAAGCGGCTGAGCTTGGGCACCTACCCCGGCGTTTCGCTGGTGGCTGCGCGGCGCGCGCGTGACGAGGCCCGCGAGCTGATCGCCCAAGGCACCGACCCCAGTGCCGAGCGAAAGGAGGCGAAGCGGCAGGCCGCCGTCGCAGCAAACGACTCCTTCGAGGCTGTGGCCAGAGAGTGGCACAAGAACTGGAAGACCACGCGCACCGAGAAGCATGCCGGCCAGGTGTTGCAACGCCTCGAGGCCGACATCCTCCCTTTCATCGGAACGCTTCCGGTGAGCAAGGTGACGGCGCCCATGCTGCTGGAGCTCTCCAAGAAGGTTGAGGCCCGCGGCGCCCATGACCTCGCGCGCCGCGCATTCCAGGTGGCTGGGCAGGTGCTGCGCTATGCCGTCGGGCATGGCCTCATCGAACAGAACGTGGCGGCCCAAGTCAAACCCGGCGACGTGCTGAAGCCGAAGAAGGAGCGCCACTTCGCGCGGCTCGACGTGCGCGACATCCCAGAACTGCTGGTCAAGATCGATGCCTATGACGGCTACCCGCGCACGCGCTTGGCCCTACGCCTGATGACCCTGACGTTTGTGCGCACAACCGAATTGATCGAAGCGCGCTGGGATGAGTTCGACATGAAGGCCAAGCTGTGGCGCATCCCCGAGGAGCGCATGAAAGCACGCATGCCGCACATCGTGCCTCTGTCTCGCCAGACCTTGCGGGTACTTGATGAGATCCGCGACACCGGCTCAGTGGGCGAAGTGGTGTTCCCTGGGGAGCGCGACCATGAGCGCTGCATGAGCAACAACACCATCCTTGGTGCCCTGTACCGGATGGGCTACCGCGGGCGCATGACAGGCCACGGGTTCCGCGGCGTAGCCTCAACGATCCTGCACGAACAAGGCCACCGGCACGATCTCATCGAACTGCAGTTGGCCCATCAGGAGCGCGACAAAGTCAGTGCGGCCTACAACTTTGCAACCTACCTTCCCCAGAGGGCAGAAATGATGCAGGCCTGGGCGGATCACGTCGACGAGATGCGGGCCAGCGCGAACGCAGACGTTGCCCATCAATAGTCCGGCTCCCACTCTCCCCGCTTTCCAGGAACCGGGCGGCCGTACAGCTGCCGACGCGTCATGGCCGCCGCTACCACCGGCTCCCCATCGTCAGACCCGGGCTCGCGCTCCAGCCGCCAGCAGCCGTGCTCGTGGTCATAGAAGGTTTTCTTCTGGCCGCCGCTCATCCCTACGCACCAGATGCCCCACCGACTGCCATCGTGGTGCCACCCACGGAAGTGGGTGCAGGTGTAGCAGGGCCCCGGCTTGAGGTTGAGGTCGCCGTTCCAACTCCTCGCGTTTGATCCCTTGGTTGCCACTGTATGAGAATACAGTGGCAAATCGGAACCTGCAGGTGCTTTACTTGCCGGGAACCGCTGCGTGCTCGAGCGGCGCCGGCCCGGTGTCGTGCACCTTGGGCTTGCCGTTCCGCTCGCTCTCGATGTGCTCGATGCCGTAGCGGTCACGGAGCAACTGGGCCAGCTCAAGCAGGTCGGCTTTCCGAAGAGGCGCAGCCACGCCGTTGAGCATGCCGCGCAAGAACGCTCGGCCCCCGCCCAGCAGTTGGGCCACAGCCACGGTGGCGAAGCGGTCGCGCGCCTTGTAGCTCTTGCCGGGCTCGTACCGGCGCAGGATGACCGTGATCTCTTCGGCGTGCCAGGTCATCGGCTCGGTGCGCTGCACGCGCGCGCGTAGTCCTGCAGGGCCAGCAGCTGCGCGCGCTCGGTGATCAGGGCGGCGCGGAGATCCCAAAGCTCCTGTCGAACAGCTGCAGGGATCTCGGCGGCTGGAGCGTCCAGGCCGGCGGCGGGGGCGGCGCCGGGCAGACCAGCTGCGGGGCTGGGTCCGGGGCAGACGGCGGGGATGCGCAGCCGGCCAGGGCCAGCAGCGTCCAGCACGCGGCGGCGTTCGTTGTCAGCGAGGGCATGGTCCTTCTCCTGTGTGCGTTGGGTGTCGATGGCGGCCACGGCCTGCTGGTGGGCCTGCTGGGCGCGCTGCGCGGCGACGGCGGCGACCGTGGCCTTGTCGGCCAGGCGCTGCAGCTGCTGGGCGTGCGCGGCGCGCGTGCCGGCGTGCGCTGCGCGCTCGGTCGCACCGCCCTGGCGGTAGGTGGCCCAGTGGCTGGCCACCAGCGCGACCAGCAGCAACACCGCGCCGGCTTGGCGTGCGTAGGGGATCACGGGGTCTCCTGTGCTGCGCGCGCTGGCCCACCGAGGTGGCCGCCCTTTCGGTTGCGCAAGTGGTTGATTTCATTAAATTCCTGCACGCTGCAGGACTTGAAGTTGAGCGACAGGTGGCCACCGTTGGCCCACGGTGCTGCGCGCCACCAGTACATCCACATGGCCCAGGCGATGGTGTTCATGCGCCGAGCAGGTTGGAAGCGATGCGCCGGGCCCAGCCTCGCCCGAAGGCCGGCCAGGTCGGCAGGTCGGTCATGAAGCGCAGGCGGATGCCGTTGAAGCGCGCGACCGCGCCGGCATCGGCTCCGCGCGCGGCCGCGATAGTCTTGGCGCCGATGACCCCGTCCGCCGTCGCGCCCACGGCCTGCTGCAGCCACTTGGCGGCCTGTCCTGGGCCGCTGTTGACCGCAGCGTCGAACACATCGAAGCGAAGGCAGGCGGGCAGCTGGTCGGCCTGCACTGGCGCCCAGTACAGGCGCCGGTAGATCGACTTCGCCCGGTCGCGCGGCAGGTCGCGCATCGCGCCCGTGTAGCCGTCGGCGCGCGCCACCTTGGCGGTGACACCCCACATGGTCTCGCCGCCAGGGTCGCTCGGGTGGTTGGCATACCCACCCTCGTGACCGATGAGCCGGTCGAATGCAGTGTCGAAGTCCATCAGCGGTCTCCCAAGGGTGCGGGCTCGGTCACGGACACGCCGAGCCGCCGGGCAACGTGGCGTTTGGCCAGCCGTTCCATCCATGCAATCCCGCTGCCGCCGGCATGGCCCGCAAGGCCCGCAGCAGCCGCAGTGATCAGCGGGCTCAGAGACAGCGATTCGCACGCCCAGAACGTGAGCAACCCGCTGAACGCCGAGACGGCCAGTTCGCCGACCAGCGTGGGGAAGCTCAGCATGGAGAGGTCGCCACGGCGCACCGCCATGTACCAGCGCGCGAAGCCGCCAAGCAATGCGATCCCCAGGATCACGCCGTACTCGCGCAGGGAGTACGACAGCGGGCTCTTGATGACCTCTTGCGCTGCGGCGGCTCCGGGCAGCAGCATGTGCAGGGCCAGGAGCAGAGACACGAGCATCTGGGTCATGCGGCGGCCCTCACGGCTTCGGCGATGGCCTGGCACCACCGATCGGACATCTCCTGCGTCGGGTGCAGGTCGTCCGTGAGGTCCTCGGGGTAGCGAATCGCGGGCATCTCGATCCACGTCGCACCGGTGCGGGCGGACACCTCGCGCGCGGCATCGGTGTAGGCCGTGAATCCCCAATGCGGGTGGTCGTAGACGCCGGCCAGCAAGACGGTCTTGTTGCGCGCCTGCGCCAACTCCACCGTGCGCGTGCGCAGCTCGCTGAAGCGCGGCAGCGGCGTGCCCAGCAGGCAGTCCGCACCGCCGTACCGAAAGAACATGTGCGTGGCGTCGCTGGCCGCGATGTGCTCGGGCATGGGGTCGTACTTGAGCCGGCCCGCCTGCAAGGGCTTGCCGCCCACGTAGACCGTCTCGCCGTACGCCTCCGGCAGCGTCTCGGCGGCGCTCGCGTAGTCGCGCACGATCCAGCCGGGCAGCAACTCCGCGAGGCGCTGGCCAGGGATCACCTCCAGCTTGCCCCACGGCGCCGTGCCATCCTCCAGGCTGTCGCCATGCAGGGCAAGCACGCGCGGGCCATCAGACCCGCCACCGCCGCCGCACGCGGACGAAAAAAAAGCGGCCGAGGCCGCTGTGAGGAAAGTGCGCCGCCGCATCATGGGCGCTCCTCGGGTCGCACGGGCGCGCCGATGATCTCGTCCGCGTCGATGTCGTGCCCGGCTGCCGCGATGATCGCCAGGCCGGCCGGCAGCTGCGGGTTGTCCAGGTCGATGTACGTGCGCACGCTGGCGTCCGCCACGACAGCGACCACACTGGGCGTTTGGTCCGCAAGGATGTCCCACTTTGCAGGACCGAAGCGGTCGTAGAACGCGCCGCGGCTGATGTGGCGCGGCAGCACCACGGGCACCGGCTCGAACACGCCGCCGCCCACATGCCGCTGGCCGCACAGGCTCGGATCGAAATCCGTCAGCTCAATGAATTCGGGGCCTACAAGAGGCCCCGATGTTTGAGTGACGGCGACGCAGATGTCGCCCAAAAGTTGTACGTAGTAGTGCATCAGTAGTACTCCGTCAGCTCCCAAGATGTGATCGTTTCGCCCCCGAGATTGCCACGGGTTGCCGTGATCGTCGTGGCGTTCGTCAGCCCGATGCGGGCGATCGCCCCGGCCTCGCCCGCGCTGTTCGAGCAGCCCAGAAACCGCAGCTCCGCCTTGGCGAGGGTCACCGCGGAAATCGTCGCCGTTTGCTGTGGCGAACTCGCAGCGATCGTGATCGCGCCGCGCTGGATGGACTTGATGCCGCCCGTGAACTGAAGAAGATTGCTCATACCAGCTTCCAGCCGAAGGCCGCTCCTGTCCATTGGAAATCGACGGTGGCGTCGATGACGCTGATGGTCATCGTCGCGTCGGAGATGTTCATGTGCTTGTTGGAACCGAACGCCACGAGGTTGTCCGCTCGCCCGTTCGC
>DATKFT010000419.1:0-11721 GCA_035544335.1 Pseudorhodoferax sp. | reverse complement strand
GGCTACTACCAGCGCCTGTTCGCGCAGTGCACGAAGATGATGCTGGCCATCCAGAAGCTGCCCGTGCCCGTGATCGCGCAGGTGCAGGGCATCGCCACGGCGGCCGGCTGCCAGCTCGTGGCCATGTGCGACCTGGCCGTGGCCTCCAGCGACGCGCGCTTCGCGGTCAGCGGCGTGAACCTGGGCCTGTTCTGCGCCACGCCCAGCGTGGCCTTGTCACGCAACCTGTCGCGCAAGGCCGCGTTCGAGATGCTGGTGACGGGCGACTTCATCGGCGCCGACGAGGCGCAGGCGCAGGGTCTCGTGAACCGCGTGGCCGCGCCGCAGGATCTGGCGGCTGCGGTGGCCGCGCTGGCCGCGCGCATCGTGGCCAAGCCGCGCATCGCCCAGGCCATGGGCAAGGCCTTGTTCTACCGCCAGCTCGAGGTCGGCATCGGCGCGGCCTACCAGGACGCGGGCCAGACCATGGCCTGCAACATGATGGAGCCCGTGGCGCTGGAAGGCGTGCAGGCCTTCATCGACAAGCGCGCGCCGCGGGCCTGAACCGCGCGAGCGGCTATCCTCGCCCGATCATGGAAGGCGAGACGATGCCAATCAACGAGACGCAGCTGCTGGGCCGGGAGTGGGCGGCGCTGCACCGCGACTGCGAAGCCAGCGAGCGCAGCACGCTGTGGATCAAGCTGGCCGCGGTGGCCCTGAGCGTGGTGGCGCTGGCGCTGGCCTTCGACAGCGTGCTGACGCTGCTGTTGGTGGCCGTGCTGTGGCTGCAGGAGGCCATCGTGCGCACGGGCCAGGCGCGGCTGGTCGCGCGGCTGCTGCGCGTGGAGGCCTTGCTGCGCACGCCCGAGCCGGCCGCCGGCCAGGCCTTGCAGCTGTATTCGGAATGGGCGGCGGGCCGCCCCGGCGCGCTGGCGCTGCTCGGCGAATACCTGGCCAATGCCTGCCGGCCGACGGTCGCGTTTCCCTATGTGGCACTGCTGGTCCTGCTGCTCGCCGTGAGCGCCGTGGGCTGAGTCCGGGCCCTGCCGCTCGCCCATAATGCGGCGATGGAAACCAAGTGGCTGGAAGATTTCGTCAGCTTGGCCGAGACGCGCAGCTTCAGCCGGTCGGCCCAGTTGAGGCATGTGACACAGCCAGCCTTTTCACGGCGTATCCAAGCGCTGGAAGCCTGGGCTGGCACCGATCTGGTGGACCGCAGCTCCTATCCCACGCGGCTCACGCCGGCCGGCGAGACGCTCTACACCCAGTCGCTGGAAATGCTGCAGGCCCTGCAGAGCACGCGCGCCATGCTGCGCGGGCACAACTCGGCCGGGCAGGATGTCGTCGAGTTCGCCGTGCCGCACACGCTGGCCTTCACGTTCTTCCCGGCCTGGGTGACCAGCCTGCGCGAGAAGTTCGGGCCGCTCAAGAGCCGGCTCATCGCGCTCAACGTGCACGACGCCGTGATGCGCCTGGTGGAGGGCAGCTGCGACCTGCTGATCGCCTACCACCACAGCTCCCAGCCGTTCCAGCTCGCCGCGCAGCGCTACGAGATGGTCAGCCTGGGGCGCGAGGTCATGGCGCCCTACGTGAAGGCCGACGCCGACGGCGCGCCGCTGTACCAGCTGCCGGGGCGGCCGGGCCACCTGCTGCCCTACCTGGGTTACGCACCGGGTGCCTACATGGGGCAGATCGTGGACCTGCTGCTCAAGCAGTCGCCCACGCCCATCCACCTGGACCGCGTCTACGAGACCGACATGTCCGAGGGCCTCAAGGCCATGGCCCTGGAGGGCCACGGCATCGCCTTCCTGCCCTACAGCGCGGTCAAGAAGGAGTTGCGCGCGCGCCGGCTGGTCAGCGCCGCGCCGCCCGGCATGCCCGGCATGGAAATGACGCTGGACGTGCGGGCCTACCGCGAAAAGCCCGGCACCCACACCGTGCCCAAGCGTTCGGCACAGGCGCTGTGGACCTACCTGACCGAGACGGCCCGTGCGCGGGTACCCGATGCGGCCGGTGCGCTTGGCGCACAATGAGGTTATTCGTTTCTTGCATCGGGTCGCAGCCAATCGGCATTGGCTCGAATGCTGGCGCGGACCTTACATTCCGCGGCGCTGCATGTGGGCATGTGTTGACTTGGCATACTAGATGCTTATCTCTCTTCGCATGTGGACGCTGACGTATCCTGCCGCCATCGGCTGTGGTGCCCCCAGGGGCCCGGGTCCGGCGGTGCCAACCTTTATGCAAATATCTTGCACCGGTGTGGGGCATGCGGGTATCTCCGCTGGCCCCGCCATCCCGGTTTGAGGTCTTATTTCTGTTCCGTTTAGATTTAGGAGAGATCGAATGAACAAGCACATCCTCGCCATCGTGTGCGCCACCGTGGCCGTTGGCAGCGCGTACGCGCAGAGCACCGACACGCTGGCGAAGATCAAGGCCAGCGGCAGCATCAGCCTTGGCGTGCGGGATTCGTCGGCCTTGTCGTACACGCTGGGCAATGGCAAGTACGTGGGCTTCCACACCGAGATGGGCGAGCGCATCATTGCCGACCTGTCCAAGGCGGTGGGCAAGGACCTCAGCATCCAGTACACGCCCGTGACCTCGCAGAACCGTATCCCGCTGGTGCAGAACGGCACCGTGGACCTGGAGTGCGGCTCCACGACCAACAACGCCACGCGCGCCAAGGACGTGTCCTTCGCCGTGACCACCTACGTCGAAGAAGTCCGCATCCTGACCAAGTCCAACTCCGGCATCAACGGCATCGGCGACCTCAAGGGCAAGACCGTGGCCACGACCACGGGCACGACTTCGGTGCAGACGCTGCGCAAGAACAAGCGCGCCGAAGGCATCGACTTCAAGGAAATCATGGGCAAGGACCATGCCGACAGCTTCCTGCTGCTGGAGTCGGGCCGCGCCGATGCCTTCGTGATGGACGGCTCCATCCTGGCGGCCAACGCGTCCAAGTCGCGCAATGCGAGCGACTACAGGATCGTCGGCGAAGTGCTGTCGGTCGAGCCGATCGCCTGCATGCTGCGCAAGGGCGACGACGCGTTCAAGAAGGCCGTGGACGACAGCATCAAGCGCCAGATCGCCGACGGCTCGCTGGGCAAGCTCTACGACAAGTGGTTCATGCAGCCGATCCCGCCGACCAATTCCAAGATCGGGCTGCCGATGTCGCAGGCCACCAAGGATGCCTGGGCCAATCCGAACGACAAGCCCATGGAAGACTACGTTACCAAGTAAACCCAACCCGGTCGACGTGAACAACGCCCGCCGCTCGAGCGGGCGTTTTTTGTGTTCCGAACCAGACGCAGAACGACAAAGAGGAGTTCCCGATGGGAAATTGGGATTGGCAGGTCTTCCTGCAGGATCCGGGTGGCAAGGACCCGACGTATTGGCAATGGATGATCTCGGCCTGGGGCTGGACGATCTCTGTCGCGCTGTCGGCGCTGGTGGTGGCCTTGGTCGTCGGCTCGCTGGTCGGCGTGCTGCGCACGCTGCCCAACAGCCCGGGCTGGGTGCGCTTCGGCAACGCCTGGGTCGAGCTGTTCCGCAACATCCCGCTGCTGGTGCAGATCTTTCTGTGGTACCACGTGGTGCCCGCCATCTTCACGTCCATGCGCGATGTGCCACCATTCATCCTGGTGGTGCTCGCGCTCGGATTCTTCACCTCGGCGCGGATCGCCGAGCAGTTGCGTGCCGGTATCCAGGCGCTGCCGCGCGGCCAGCGCTACGCGGGCATGGCGGTGGGCTTCACGACCTGGCAGTACTACCGCTACGTGATCCTGCCCATGGCCTACCGCATGATCCTGCCGCCGCTGACCAGCGAGTCCATGAACATCTTCAAGAACTCCTCGGTGGCGTTCGCGGTGTCCATCGCCGAGCTCACGCAGTTCGCCATGCAGGCCGGTGAAGAGACCGCGCGCCCGATCGAGATGTACCTGGGCGTGACCGTGCTGTACATCATCTCGGCCATGGCCATCAACCGCATCATGGCCTTCATCGAGAAGCGTACACGCGTGCCGGGCTTCGTTGCCGCCGGCGGAACCGGAGGCCACTGAGATGAATCTCGACTTCGGTTTCTACAACTGGGCCGTCATCACCGATTTCGTGCTGAAGGGCTTTTACTTCAGCGTGTTCCTGACCGTGGTGGCGACGCTGGGTGGCATCTTCTTCGGCACGCTGCTGGCGCTGATGCGGCTGTCGGGCAAGAAGTGGCTGGACGCTCCGGCCGCGTTCTACGTCAACGGCATGCGCAGCATTCCGCTGGTCATGGTGATTCTGTGGTTCTTCCTGCTGGTGCCGTTCATGATCGGGCGGCCCATCGGCGCGGAGATGTCGGCCATCGTCACCTTCATCGCGTTCGAGGCCGCCTACTTCTCGGAGATCATGCGCGCGGGCATCCAGTCGATCCCGCGTGGCCAGGTCTTCGCGGGCCAGGCCGTGGGCATGACCTACGGGCAGAACATGCGGCTCGTGATCCTGCCGCAGGCCTTCCGCAACATGCTGCCGGTGCTGCTGACGCAGACCATCATCCTGTTCCAGGACACCTCGCTGGTTTACGCCATCGGTGCCTACGACATGCTCAAGGGCTTCGAGACCGCGGGCAAGAATTTCGGGCGCCCGATCGAGTCCTACCTGCTCGCTGCCGTTGTCTACTTCGTGCTGTGCTATGCGCTGTCGTACCTGGTGAAGCGGCTGCACAAGAAGATCGCCATCATCCGCTGAACCAAGCCACGTCTGGAGAAATCAAATGGCTGAAAAAATGATCGAAATCAGCAACGTGTCCAAGTGGTACGGGCCGGTGCAGGTGCTCAACAACTGCAACGTGAACATCGCCAAAGGGGATGTGGTGGTGGTGTGCGGCCCCTCGGGTTCGGGCAAGTCCACGTTGATCAAGACCGTCAACGCGCTGGAGCCGTTCCAGAAGGGCGACATCACCGTCAACGGCATCAAGGTCAACGACCCCAAGACGGATCTGCCCAAGCTGCGTTCCAAGGTCGGCATGGTGTTCCAGCACTTCGAGCTGTTCCCGCACCTGTCCGTGACCGAGAACCTCACGATCGTGCAGATCAAGGTGCTGGGCCGCAGCCCCGACGAGGCCAAGACCCGCGGCATCAAGATGCTGGACCGCGTGGGCCTCATGGCGCACAAGGACAAGTTCCCGGGCCAGCTCTCGGGCGGCCAGCAGCAGCGCGTGGCGATCGCGCGCGCGCTGTCGATGGACCCCATCGTGATGCTGTTCGACGAGCCCACCTCGGCGCTGGACCCCGAGATGGTCGGCGAGGTGCTGGACGTGATGGTGAGCCTGGCCAAGGAAGGCATGACCATGATGTGCGTGACCCACGAGATGGGTTTTGCGCGCAAGGTGGCGAGCCGCGTGATCTTCATCGACGTGGGCGGCCGCATCCTGGAAGACTGCACCAAGGAAGAGTTCTTCGGCGACATGGACGCGCGCCAGCCGCGGACCAAGGATTTCCTGAACAAGATCCTGCAGCACTGAGCATCCCCTGCCATGGCCCTTCCTTCGCGTCAGCAGCTTCGTCCCGTGCGCCCCCGCCTTGCGGCGCGCATGGGCATGCTGCGCGCGCGTCGGGAGCCGACGGCTCGCAGCGCGGTCTCGGGCCGAATGCCCGCCGCACCCTCCTGAGCCCGGCGAACCCCCTCCATTTCTTCGCCACATCGGATCGCCGGGCTTGCTACCTGGCGTTTGCTTTTTCCGAAACTGGAGCGAGAAATGAATGTTCTGTCTTCTGACGCCGCGATCCGCACCCTGAACGAACTGGACCACGTGCGCATCGCCAAGCTGCTCGATGCCGGCAACGCCGCGCATGCCGCCATGCAGAGCCTGCTGGACAACGCCGACCTCGTGGCACCCGCCGACATGGCGCCCGACGTCGTGACCATGCGTTCGCGCGTGCGCGTGGCGGAAACCTCCGGCGCCGACGAGCGCGAGCTCACGCTCGTGTACCCGGCCGAAGCCGACGCGACGCGCGGCCAGGTGTCGGTGCTGTCGCCGATCGGAACGGCGCTGCTGGGACTGAGGGTGGGCGAGGTGGGCAGCTGGCCGCTGCCCGATGGCGGCACGGCCGCGCTGCGCGTGCAGGCCGTGCTGTTCCAGCCCGAGGCCAGCGGCGAATACCTGCGCTGACCTGTTGCGCTGCCCGGTGAAGCCGGCAGCCGCCCAGCGCAGGGGCGGCCGCCGGGGCGGGCTTACTTCTTGCGCGCGGCGATGGCCTTTTCGGCCTTGTCCACGAGACCGCTGCCGATCTGCGCCTTCCACTTGGTGTAGACCGGCCGCGTGGCCTTCACGAAGGCGTCGCGTTCGTCGGCGCTGAGCTGCGTGACCGTGACGCCCATGGCCGCGATGTCCTTGAGCAGCGGCTTGTCGGCCTCGGTCAGGCCCTTGCGTGCCAGGACGATCTCTTCCTTGCCCGCGTCGATGGCGGCCTGGCGCACGATGTCGCGGTCGGCCGGTGTCCAGGACTCCCAGACCTCCTTGTTGACCACGAACACGAGCGGGTCGGCCATGTAGCCCCAGGTCGTCACGAACTTCTGGCCCACGGTGTGCATCTTGAGCACCGTGAACAGGAACAGCGGGTTCTCCTGGCCGTCCACGGCGCCGCTGGCCAGCGCCGGCTGCGCATCGGCCCAGCTCATCTGCGTGGGGTTGGCGCCCAGTGCCGTGAACATGTCCGAGAAGATCGGCGAGCCGACCACGCGGATCTTCATGCCCTTCAAGTCCTCGGGCATCTTGATCGGGCGCTTGGAGTTGGTCACCTCGCGGTAGCCGTTCTCGCCCCAGGCCAGCGGCACCACGCCGGCCTTGTCGAGCCGCGCGAAGATGTCCTTGCCGACCTCGCCCTGCGTCAGCGCATCGACGGAGGCGTAGTCGGGCATCAGGAAGGGCAGCGAGAACAGGTTCAGTTCCTTGACCTGCGGCGACCAGTTGATCGTGGAGCCCACGGCCATGTCGATCACGCCCTGGCGCAGCGCGCTGAACTCGCGCGTCTGGTCGCCCTGGAGCAGCGAGACGCCCGGATAGAGCTTGATGTTGATGCGGCCCTGGGTGCGTTCCTTGACGAGGTCGGCCCAGATCTTGCCGGCCATGCCCCAGGGCGTGGGCGGGCCCAGCACCAGCGACATCTTGTACTCGGCCTTGTAGTTCTGCGCGGTGGCCGGCACCGAGAACATGCCGAACGCGGTGGCGACGGCGGCCAGTGCGAGCAGGGAGCGGCGGAACTTCATGGAAAGTCTCCTTTCGTTGGGAACATCACCGGACTGGCGCACCTCGGACCCAGGCAGGACGCTTGCCGGTGGCAAGGCCTTGCTGCATCCTGTTTGCGTCAGTCCCACGTCAATAACCGAGTTTGGCCGGCAGCCACAAGGCCAGTTGGGGCCAGGCGATCACCGCCACCATGACCAGGAACATGGCGAACAGCATCCAGCCGACCCAGCGCACGGTCTCTTCCATGCGCACGTTGGCGATGCGGCACGACACCATCAGGTTCACGGCCAGCGGCGGCGTGAACTGCCCCAGCGCGACCTTGAGCGTGAGGATCACGCCGAACCACACGGGGTCCCAGTTGTAGTGCTGCACGATGGGCCACAGGAGCGGCACGAAGATCAGGAAGATGGACACGCCGTCCAGGAACATGCCCACGGTGATCAGCAGCAGGATCAGCAGCGAGAGCACGCCGTATTCGCCCAGGCCCGAGTTCACGATGGCGTTGGCCACCGGGTCGATCACGCCCAGCGTGGACAGGGAGTAGGCGAAGATGCCCGCCAGCGAGACCACGAGCAGGATCACGGCCGACAGCTCGCCCGATTCACGCAGGATCACGAACAGGTCGCGCACGCGGATGGTGCGGTGGATCACCATGCCCACGAACAGGCCGTAGAACACCGCCACCACGGCCGCTTCGGTGGGCGTGAACCAGCCCGCGCGCATGCCGCCCAGGATCAGCACCGGCGCGGCCAGGCCCCAGATGGCGTCGCGCAGACTGCGCCAGAACGGCGGGCGGGGCAGGCTGGATTCGAGCTGGCCCATGTTGTTCTTGCGCGCCATCCAGACCGCCGGCACGATCAGCGCGAGCCCGGCCAGGATGCCCGGGATCATGCCGGCCGCGAACAGCGCCGGCACCGAGGCGCCCGGCACCAGCACCGAGTAGACGATGAAGGCCACCGAGGGCGGGATCAGGATGTCGGTGGCGGCTGCGGCGCCGACCACGCTCGCGGAGTAGGCCGGCGGATAGCCCGCGCGCGACATGGCCGCGATCATGACGGCGCCCACGGCCGCCGCGTTGGCGGGGCCCGAGCCCGAGATGCCACCCAGGAACATCGCGACCACGATGGCCACGAGCGGCAGCATGCCCGGGCCGCGGCCGACGATGGCGATCGCGAAGTTCACGAGCCGCAGCGCGACGCCGGAGCGGTCGAAGATCGAGCCCACGAGCACGAACATCGGGATCGCCAGCAGCGGGTACTTGCCCAGGCCGGCGTAGAAGTTCTGCGGCACGGCCAGCAGGCCGAACCACTGCGCGTCGGCATTGGCCAGCGCGATGCAGGCCGCGCCGGCCAGGCCCAGGGCGGCCCCGATCGGCACGCCCGCGAGCATCATGAGCACGAAGCCCGTGAACAGCAGCGTGGCGATCATGGGCGTGTGACCCTCAGGCTCGGCACTGCGTGTCCTTCGCTGCCCCCCGAGGGGGCGCTCGCCGCCTTGGGGCGGCCCGGCGGCGGCTCGATGGCCCGCACGGGAGACGCCGGCCTCACGGTGCGGCCCGGCTGCGCCGGATGAACAGGCCGATGGCGCGCAGGCCGATGGCGGTGCAGACGATGGGCAGCCAGACCGAATACCACCATTGCGGCACGCCGATGCCGGGCGAGGTCTCCTCGAAGCGGAAATCGTCCCAGACCACGCGCACCGACAGGGCCGCGATCAGGAAGAACAGCAGCGCCACCATCAGCGCGCCGAACTGGGCCAGCCGGCGCTGGCGCGCGGGCGAGCCGGACTCGGCGAAGTACTCGATGCGGATGTGGCGGTCGCGCGCGACCGCGGCGGAGCCGGCCACCATCGCCAGCAGGATCATGAGGAAGACCGAGAACTCCTCGGTCCACGCGAAGGAGCTGTCGGTGAAGTAGCGCACGAGCACGTTGCCGAACGTGATCAGCGCCAATGCGGCCATGATCAGGACCGTCAGCCAGTCTTCGATCTTGAGCGGGACGCGGGTGGGTTCTTCGCGGGCGGCCGGTTCCGCCGCACCCGGGGATGCGGCTCCGGCGTCTTCGGGAGATGCCATGGGTGCAGAGAGTGGACTGCGGGCAGTGGCACAGACGCGCCGATGAGGCTGTTACCGCAGGACGCCGGCATCTTAGATGCGCCCGTGGTGCGCACCCATGAGGACTTTCCTTATGTCGTGGTCTGCGCGCCGCAGCGGCGTCTGCACTGCTGCCCCAGACGCTGCAGGCCCCAGGGCTGCTTCAGCGAGAAGGGGGCGAGGATGAGGCGAGGGGCCGGCGCAGCGCGTCCTGCGCCGAGGCTGGCGGCACCGGGGTGCCTGGGCGCCCGCGGGGCGGCCTCCGTACGCTGCGGTCTGGGGGCCTTGCGGCGTCCCAGAACACGTTCTGAATGCAGGGCTGGCGGGCACAGGGCCGGGGGATGTGAGAATCCGCCACCATGCAAGCCCGACCCGACACCCTGACGCTCACCCGCCCCGATGACTGGCACCTGCACCTGCGCGACGGCGAGGTGCTGCACACGCTGGTGCCGCACAGCGCCGCGCAGTTCGCGCGCGCCATCGTGATGCCCAACCTGCGCCCGCCCGTCACCACGACCGCGCAGGCGCTGGCCTACCGTGACCGCATCGCGCAGGCCGTGCCCGCGGGTGTGGCCTTCGAGCCGCTCATGACGCTGTACCTCACGGACCAGCTCGCGCCCGACGAGATCGCGCGCGCGCGCGCCGCCGGCGTCGTGGCCGCCAAGCTGTACCCGGCCGGCGCGACCACCAACAGCGATTCCGGCGTGACCGGCTTGCGCAAGATCTACCCCGTGCTGGAGGCCATGCAGCGCGAAGGCATGCTGCTGCTCGTGCACGGCGAGGTGACCGACCCCGCGGTCGACCTGTTCGACCGCGAGGCCCTGTTCATCGACCAGCAGCTGATTCCGCTGCGCCGCGACTTCCCGGGGCTCAAGATCGTGGTCGAGCACATCACCACGCGCGAGGCGGCGCAGTACGTGCAGGGGGCCGATGCGCTGACCGCCGCCACCATCACGGCGCACCACCTGCTGTACAACCGCAACGCGATCTTCACGGGCGGCATCCGGCCGCACTACTACTGCCTGCCCGTGCTCAAGCGCGAGACGCACCGCCTGGCGCTGGTCGAGGCCGCCACGAGCGGCAACCCCAAGTTCTTCCTGGGCACCGACAGCGCGCCGCACGCGGCGCATCTGAAGGAACACGCCAGCGGCTGCGCCGGCTGCTACACCGCGCACGCCGCGCTGGAGATGTACGCCGAAGCCTTCGACAACGCGGGCGCGCTCGACAAGCTCGAAGGCTTCGCGAGCTTTTTCGGGGCCGATTTCTACGGCCTGCCGCGCAACCAGGGCCAGGTCACGCTACGGCGCGAGAGCTGGACGCCGCCCGAGAGCTTCGTGTTCGGCGAGGCCAACCTCAAGCCGCTGCGCAGCGGCGAGGCGCTGCCGTGGCGGGTGGTCGCATGAGCCGCGCCCGGCCGCCCGAAGAGGCTCGCGCCGCAGGCGAAGCCGCAGGAACACCAGTGCGCGCGAAGACGAGGGGCCCCGCTTGCGGGGATCGTCCCAGTGCATGCGACATGGGCGCCGACCGCACGGCGCTGGCGATGGCACGACCGAACGGAGGCGCCGCATGAGCGCCGCCGTGCCGTCCGGCCCGGTGCTGCTGCTGATCGACGCCGACAACCTCTCGTCGCCCGAGCTCGTCGCGCAGGCGCTGCGGCACCTGACGCAGCTGGCCGGCGCCGTCTCGGTCCGGCGCGCCTACGGCAGCGCCGAGAACCTCAAGGGCCTGGCCGGCGTGCTGCGCGAGCATGCGTTCCGGCCCTGCGTGAATCTGCCGCTGGCCAAGAACACCACCGACATGGCGCTGGCCATCGATGCGATGGACCTGTGTGCCCAGTACGCGCCCGGTGTGGTGGCCATCGGCACGGGCGACGCCGATTTCGCGCCGCTCGTGCTGCGCCTGCGCGAGCGTGGCGTGCGCACCGTGTGCTTCTCGCAGGCCAACAAGATGTCGCCCGAGGTGCATGGCTTCTACGACGAGGTGGTGCTGCTCGGCGCGCGCAGGGGCCCGGCCGCCAGCGCGGCGCCAGCGCTTGCATCGGCATCGGCACCGGCACCGGCACCGGCACCGGCACCGGCACCGGCACCGGCACCGGCACCGGCACCGGCCAGGACGGCCGCCGCGAAGAAGACGCCCGCGCGCAAGACCGCGGCCAAGACGGCCACGAAGACCGCCGCGAAGACCACTGCGAAGACCACCGCGAAGACCGCGACCAGGAGCGCTGCCGCGACCGCGGCACCCGCGCCGGCACCGGTGCCGCCCCCGCCGCCGCCGTCCCCGGCGCCGCAGTTGCCGCCGGCGCCGCCACCGGCCGCCGCACCCGCCGCCACCGAGTCCGACCTGGGCCAGCGCGTGCAGGCCCTGCTGCGCGAGATCCCGGGCATCCTGGAGGGCCAGGCGGTCGAGCTCAACGAGGTGGCCAAGC
>DATKFT010000418.1:0-3546 GCA_035544335.1 Pseudorhodoferax sp. | reverse complement strand
GGCCGCCGGCGCCGCGTGTTCTCGGTGCGCATGATCGGCGACGACATCACGCATGCGCCGCGGCGCTGGAAGACCTCGCCGGATTTTCCAGGGCTGGTGGAGCAGTTGCCGCCGGGCGCGCCGATGGCCCATGCGCTGTTCCCGGTGCTGTGGCCCTGAACGCGTTGGCCAGAGGAAGTCCCGTTGGCTTGCCCAGCGCATCGACCGTGACATGGATCTTGGTGCACAGGCCGCCTCGGCTGCGTCCGAGGGCCGGCTTTTCTGGAGCCCCCCCGGTGCACCAGCGCCGTGCCGATGGGCACGCACGATGGTGGCATCGATCATGGCGCATGCGTGGGCATTGCGCCCCAAGCGTCAACGGCAGGGGATCATCGACCGATGACGGCCCCTAGCTGCGCCGCGCCGCGGGCTTGCGGCTGGGCGCGCTGATGGCGGGAACGAGGAAGTCCAGCACGGCCTGGCGCAGCGCGACGGGGTCCGAGGCATCGAGCCGGCCCATCGACATGGTCGCGATGCGGTTGCTCTTGCTGCGGTCGCTGGCGGTCATGATCACGGCGCCGTACATGAGCGTGTAGCGCCAGTAGAGGTCGTCCGGGTGCACCTGGGGACAGGCCTTGGCGAAGGCCGCGATGTACTCCAGCGCCAGCGGGTCGAAATGCTTGCGCACGATGCGGGCCGTCATCTCGTTGCGGCTGATGCGGTCCTTGATCAGCAGCTGGAGCAGGACCGCCCCTTCGCCCTCCTCGTCCGGGCCGAGGTAGGGCTCCACGAAGGTGTCGAGGATGGCCGGCAGCGACGGCGGCTTGCCCTTGGCCTCGGCGGCTTCGAGCAGCTGCCGCAGCCCGGCCAGGCGCCTGGCGTTGACGCGCTCGGACAGGCTGTCGAGCACGGCCTCGCACAGCGCCTCCTTGGAACCGAAGTGGTAGTTCACGGCCGCCAGGTTGACGCCCGCGGCGCTGGTCAGCTCGCGCAGGAAGACGTTCTCCATCCCCTTCGTGGCGAACAGGCGCGTGGCCGCCGCGATGACCTTGGACTTGGTGCTGGAGAGCGACTCCGAATCGAACGAGCGTTTGATTTCCATGCCGCGATGGTAAGCGGGGCCCGGCAGGCGCCCCGCACCATGCCGCTCACGCCGGGAGCAGGAAGGGCAGTGCAGCGTCGAGCAGCGCCTGCGGCGCCTCCTCGGCGATGTAGTGGCCGCAGGGCAGCGGCCCGCCGCGCACGTCGCTGGCCACGCGCCGCCATTCGGCCAGCGGGTCGAAGCAGCGGTGCACCACGCCCTCTTCGCCCCACAGCGCGAGCAGCGGCACCGACAGCTTGCGGCCCGCATCGCGGTCGGCGCGGTCGTGTTCGAGGTCGATGCCGGCCGAGGCCCGGTAGTCCTCGCACAGGCCGTGCGCAGAGCCCGGCTGGCGCAGGCCGGCCGCGTAGGCCGCCAGCGCGCGCGGGTCGAACGGCGCCAGGCCCGCGCTGCGCCGGCCCATCACGTCACGCAGGTAGGCGTCGGGGTCGGCCTCGATCAGGCGCTCGGGCAGCGGCGCGGGCTGGATCAGGAAGAACCAGTGCCAGTAGGCGCGCGCGAAGGCCTCGCCGGTCTGCTCGTACATGGCCAGCGTGGGCGCGATGTCCAGCGTGACGAGGCGGCGCACGGCATCGGCATGGTCGACGGCCAGCCGGTGCGCCACGCGCGCACCGCGGTCGTGCGCGAGCACGTCGAAGCGCGCATGGCCCAGCGACTGCATGAGGCGCAGCATGTCGCGCGCCATCGTGCGCTTGCTGTAGTTGCCGTGGTCGGCCTCGCCGGCCGGCCTGGACGAGCCGCCGTAGCCGCGCAGGTCGGCCAGCACCAGCGTGAAGCGCGCGGCCAGGGTCGGCGCCACCTTGTGCCAGATCGCGTGCGTCTGCGGGTGGCCGTGCAGCAGCAGCAGGGGCGGTCCCTCGCCGCCCAGCAGCGCGTGGATCTGGATGCCCTCGCCAACCTCGGCCAGGTGCGGGCGAAAGCCCGGGAACAGGGGGGTGTCGTTCATGTTCTGCAGTGCCTCAGGAATCGGCCATCGTAGCCACGGCGCCATCCAGGCGCTGGCGCGTACGCGCCGCCACATCGCGCAGCCAGGGCTGGGCCGCCCAGTGCCGCTGCGCGAAGGCCTCGGTCTGCGCGCGGTAGCGGAGCGACAGGCCGATGCTGTCCAGGCCTTCGAGGAACATGCGCCGGTGCCGCGGCAGCAACTCGAAGCCGGCCTGCACGCTGCGGCTGGCCAGGGTCTGCGCGGCCAGGTCGATGTCCACGGCGTTGGTGGCCGGGTCGTCCGCATCGTCCATGAGCTGCGCGACCTGCTCGGCCGGCAGCGCCACGAGCAGCAGCCGGTTGTTCATGGCGTTGGTGTGGAAGATCTCGGC
This sequence comes from Pseudorhodoferax sp., assembly GCA_035544335.1. Taxonomy (GTDB): domain Bacteria; phylum Pseudomonadota; class Gammaproteobacteria; order Burkholderiales; family Burkholderiaceae_C; genus Pseudorhodoferax. Next base: position 1,149 of record DATKFT010000418.1, on the reverse strand, counting down.
GAAGCTCTCCGCCACGATGGCGCGGATGCCGAACTGCAGCAGGCCCCAGACCGCGTGCTCGCGGCTGGAGCCGCAGCCGAAGTTGGCGCCGCCCACCAGCACCGACACGCCCGCGTAGTCGGCGCGGTTCAGCACGCAGTCGGCTCGGGGCCGCCCCTGTGCGTCGAAGCGCAGGTCGTGGAGCAGGCCGTCCTTGAGGCCGGACTTGTCGATGCCGCGCAGGAACTGCTTGGGCATGATCTGGTCGGTGTCCAGGTTCTCGGTGCGCAGCGCGGCCGCGCGGCCCTGGATGCGGGTGGAAGTGGTCATGGCAGAACCCTCAAAGTGCGGACATCGGTGATGCAGCCCGTGACGGCCGCCGCCGCGGCCATGGCCGGGCCCATGAGGTGGGTGATGGCGCCACGGCCCTGGCGCCCCTCGAAGTTGCGGTTGGTCGTGGAAGCGCAGCGCACGCCCGCGGCCAGCACGTCGTCGTTCATGGCCAGGCACATGGAGCAGCCCGGCTTGCGCCACTCGAAGCCGGCCGCGAGGAACACACGGTCCAGGCCCTCCGCCTCGGCCGCCGCCTTCACGGCCCCCGAGCCCGGCACGACCATGGCCCGCACGCCGGCGGCCACCTGGCGGCCGCGCGCGATGGCAGCGGCCGCGCGCAGGTCCTCGATGCGGCCGTTGGTGCACGAGCCGATGAACACGTGCTGGATGGGCGTGCCCGCGATCGCCGCGCCGGGGGCCAGCCGGGTGTAGGCCATGGCGCGCTCGGCGCTGCTGCGCGCAGGGCCAGCCGGCAGGTCCGCGGGCTGCGGCACATGGCCGTCGATGCCCAGCACCTGGTCGGGGCTTGTGCCCCAGGTCACCTGTGGCGCGATCTGGTTCGCGTCGAAGCGGTGCTCCACGTCGAAGACCGCGTCCGCGTCGCTGCGCAGGTCCTGCCAGGCAGCGAGCGCCGCCGTGCGGTGCGCGGCCAGGTCGGGCGCGCGCGCCAGCACGTAGGCGATGGCCTTGTCGTCGGGCGCGATCAGCGCGCCGCGCGCGCCGGCCTCCACGGTCATGTTGCACAGCGTGAAGCGCGCCTCGACCGACAGCGCGGCGATCGCGCTGCCGCTGAACTCGACCACGCAGCCGCGCGCGCCCTGCGCGCCGATGCGGCCG
>DATKFT010000417.1:0-5148 GCA_035544335.1 Pseudorhodoferax sp. | reverse complement strand
GAAGAACCTGCTGTACCAGAAGGTCGGCTCCTTCCGCGCCGTCGCCAGCCACCTGGAGCAGCTGGAGCGGCAGTTGCGCTCGAGCATGCCCCAGCACGTCATGGACATGCTGGGCCAGCAGGCCGCCTACCAGTCACGCTGAGCGACATGTCGAGGTGCGGCCATGTGGGAGATCTACGCCTACCAGAACGCCGACAGCTTGTTCGGCGTGTTCAATGCGGCCGCGGCCATCCATGCATCGAACGACTACGCGTCGGCCGTGGCCGCCGTGGCCTTCTGCGGCTTCGTGGCAGCGTTGATCGCCTATGCCTTCGCGCCAGAAAAGTTGCAGGGCTGGAAGTGGCTCGCCTCCGTGGTGCTGGTCTTCGGCGTCCTGATCGTCCCGCGCGTCACGGTGGGCATCGTGGACCGCACGGGTGGCTCGGCGGTGCGCGTGGTGGACAACGTGCCTTTCGGGGTGGTGGTGCTGGGCAGCCTCACCAGCACCATCGGGCACACGCTGACGGGCCTGTTCGAGACGGCCTTCCAGGTGATCCCCGGCATGGGCGCGCTGCCGGCCGAGTTGTCCTACGAGCACAACGGCCTGATGTTCGGCAACCGGCTCGTGCGCGAAACAGGGAACGTGGTGTTCCAGGATCCGGCCTTCAGGACCGACCTGGTGAACTTCATCCACAACTGCACGACCTACGACCTGATCGATGGGACGCTCGATCCAGCCACCTTCTCCACATCAGACGACGTGTGGCCCCTGATGGCCTCGCCCAACCCGGCGCGCTTCAGCACGCTGACCGGCACCGGAGGCGCCGTGGGGGTGGACACCTGTCCCAACGTCTACCTGAGCCTCAACGGCCGGCTGCCGGCGCAGATCCAGCGCATCCAGGGGCGCCTCGCCTTCCAGCTCAACCCGACGCTGCCCGGCGCCGCCGCTGCGGCAGCCATCGCCGGCCAGATCCAGCAGGCCTACCTCAAGAACAGCATTGCCAATGCGTCTGCCAGCGCCGCCGACATCATCCGGCAGAACGCGATGCTCAACGCGCTGGAGGATACGGGCAAGATCGTGGGCCAGAAGGTCAATGACCCGGCGGCCATGGTGCTGGCCGTGGGCCGGGCCCAGGCCGTGGCGCAGATGAACGCCTTGTGGCTCAACTTCGGCAAGGTGGCCGAGCAGGCACTGCCCGTGTTCCGCAACGTGATCGAGGCGGTCACCTATGCTCTCTTCCCGCTCTTCGTGCTGCTGCTCCTGCTGACCAGCGGACGCGAGACCATGATGGCCTTCAAAGGCTACGCAGCCATCCTGATCTGGATCCAGCTTTGGCCACCGCTCTACGCCATCCTCAACTACATGGCCTCGATCTACGCGGCCTACGACCTGGCTGCCGCCGCCGATCTCGGAACCGGTGCGAAGGCTCTGGCGCTGCAAACCTCATCGGTGATCTATTCGCGCGCGCTCTCGGGCGAGGCCGTTGTCGGCTATCTCGCGATCAGCATCCCCTTCATCGCCTGGGCGGCGTTGAAGAGGATGGAGAATTTCGGAACAGCGCTGGTGGGTGGCTTGTCGGGCCTGCAGGCGGTGCTGTCAGGCTCCACGGCGGGGGCCACAGTAGGCAATACCTCGCTGGGCAACGTGTCGATGGACCAGATGCAGCTCGCGCCCAATCGCACGTCTGCGTTCATGGGCAGTTGGCAACACGATCTCAGCGGCAACGCCTTCTCATCAAACGCGCTGACCGGCACGACGGCGGTCAGTTTGCTCCGCAACCAGGGCTTTGTCTCTCGAGTGGTGTCGATGCGAGTGTCGGAGCAGGACGTGCAGGACGCGAGCCGGCAGGTGGACGCGGCGCGCAGTGAGGCTATTGCGGCCAGTAGCGAGCGCTCATCCGCGCTGGCCGAGGCACTCACGAAGGGCGTGGTCAAACTGCGGTCGTCGCGCAGCAGTAGCGGCTCCACGTCTAGCAGTTTCGAGCAGTTCGGCGAGACGCTCAACCGGCTGGACCAGATCAGCAAAAGCGTGGCAGATACCACTGGGCTAACGCAGTCGCAAGTTGCACGGATAGCGCTTGGTGCCTCTGGCCGCCTCGGTGTCAACACACCCGTCTTCGGTTTACAAGGTACCGCGATAGCAGAAAAGGCCTACGCGTCGGGTCTGTCGAAAGCAGAGCAGCAGGCTCTTGCCTCCATGACAAGTGAACAGCTCGCCGAGTTCAAGCAGTTCGGCGATCGGGCGTCTCGGGACAGGAGCTTCATGAACGTCATCGCCAGCGATGCGCGCGAAGCACAAGATCTTTCCGCACGCCTTTCCTCGACCGCAGCACGCTCAGAGCGTGCCGATGCCAGCTTCGCAGAGCGGAGTGCCTTCGCGGAGCGCGTCTCGACTGCTTACGAGAGAGGCGAGACCATCTCCATCGACATCGCACAGGATCCGCACAACCTCGCGATGTTCACCCGCTATGCCGAACAGTACGGAGGCAACAGCGCCTCCGCACGCGTGCTGATGGAGGCGGAACTGGCTCGACAGTCCTTGCGTCCCCATAGCGTGTTCTCGGATGGAACCGCAGTGCCCACAGCTTTCGGTGACCTTCGAGCCCAGCACCAGCGGAACGCCACTGCTCCGGAGCTTGAACCTGACCTCACCGGGCGCCACCAGTCGAATCAGGGCGATGTGCGTCGGTTCGGCGGTTCCCCGCCGTCCGCGCCGGTGGCGGGCACACCGTCTACGGTGCGCAGCACGGTTCGTGAGGAAGGTGACCGCATCCGGGCGACCACTTCCGCCGATCAAGGAACGTTCGATCGCAAAGCACAAGTTACACAGACACCCGACGGCACCCTGGCTTCCGAGCGTTCCCTGATGAAGCAAACGGGCAAGCAGATCAAAGAAGACGCCGCGCCGGTCGTTGAAGACGCAAAGCAAGCTGTCAAGAATGCTTTGAAGAAGTAGGCTTCCTAGATGTTCTTGTCGGCATCGAACATGTGATTGCCGAGTTCCGGTCGTGGGGGCTTCATGAACGGCATGTGCCCCTCATCTCGCCAATAGTTCGCTGCGAGATCACGACTTGACGTCCCAAGCCCACCAGGAATCGGTTCGATTTCTTCTTCTGTTTGGAGTCGAAGGCGGCGACCTCGTTTCCCGATTTGCGACAGCCCGCCGCCGATCGCTCCGCCGAACAGCGCGCCCACGGCCATCATGACGATCTTCAGGCCCCAGTCGTCGTCGCGTGCAGGCAGGTAGCCGGCGCCGATGCCTAGCAGCAGGAAGACGAGGAAAATGGCCTTTCGCATACACGCACCCCCTTTTTACACCGTACCAGAAATTGTGAGGGCGTCGATAGGAACGGCCAACTGATTGATCTCGTCTGCGATGCCAGCCTCAAGCGACAAGTCCAGGGGGACGCTACCCAAGGTCTCGTAGTGGCCCCTGTCCATTGCCTAGAAAGAACTCAACGCCGCTGTCGGTCTCGATCGCCGTCCTAAGCATTCCGCACCCAGCGCGGATGCGATTGAGGCGACCATGACTTTGCCTATATGCAAATACTGCACCGTTGAACGAGCACTGCAATACTGACCCGTCAGCGGACTAGCTTGCCACCACTAACGCGCGGGCCAAGTCCGCCTTCAAGTCCTCCGGGTGCTCCAGCCCGACAGAGAAGCGCACAAAATTCGGTGAAATACCCGCGGCCTGCATCTGCTCATCATTCATCGTGCCAGCCCACATCGCTGCGGAGTGGACGATGAGGGATTCAACGCCACCCAGACTAACCGCGTGTGTCGGCAGCCTGAGCGCGGCGACGAAGCGCCGTGTCATTTCGTAGCCGCCGCGCACTGCAAAAGCGATAACCGGACCACCGCCATCCATCTGTCGTCTGGCAAGTGCATGCTGCGGATGGCTTTCCAAGAGTGGGTAATAGACCTTCTCGACTTGCGGTTGTTCTTCAAGCCAGCGAGCCAACTCCAGCGCGTTCGTGTTGATACGCTCGACGCGAACGGCCAGTGTGCGCAGTCCGCGCAGCAGCAGCCAAGCATCCATAGGCGACAGTACGGCGCCCAACGTGATATGCATGCGCCAGATCCGATCAGCGAGTTCGCTTGAGCAGCAGATCACGCCTGCTGTGAGATCGTGATGCCCGCCGAGTAGTTTCGTCGCGCTATGCACGACGACATCAATGCCAAGCATGTGTGGCTGCTGGTTCAAAGGTGATGCGAAGGTGTTATCTGCTACGGTCAGGATGCCACGTGACTGTGTGAGCACCGCCACTGCCGCGAGGTCGGTCAGGACAAGCGTCGGGTTCGCCGGGGTTTCCAGCATCACGAGTTTCGTGTTTGGCCGCAGTGCCGCCTCAATGGCGGCCAGATCGCGTTGCTCGACAATGCTCGTTTCCACGCCAAATCTCGGCAGCACCTCGTCGAACAGCTTGGCGGTGCTCATGTAGTGACGTGTCTGAGCAACCACGTGGTCACCCGCTTGCACCAGCGCTAATACCGTGGTGCTGACTGCGCCCATTCCGGATGCAGTCACAAGTGCGGTATCGGTGCCCTCAAGGCCCGCGACGATTGCGGCGACGCGCTCGTGCAGCGGATTGCCATAGCGCGTGTAGTAGGCTGGATGACGCGGTTGAGTGGACATTCGCGCGAACTCGTCAGCATCGCTCGCGCGGAAGGTCGCCGAGTATGGAATCGACGCAGCGACGGTAGCGGGCCAATCCGCCGCAGTGGCGGCAGCCTGCGCATCTCCGTGCAGCAACCGGGTGTCTGCATGCAGAGGGAACAGGGAGTCGTTTGGCTGGTCGTGGTTCGGCATGTTCGCATCTCACAGTAGCCGACTTCTTTCCGGTTGCCGTACGTAGGGCGCGTCTAGATTTTCATGGCACTGCTGATGCGCTCGGACAGGATGAATCCTATGAAGTCGGAGTTGAACAGATCTACGAATCATAGCGGGGCCCAGTCCGCACACTGGCCTGGGACGATACCGGCTCGTCGAGCCCTCCGTCGCCCCATGCGGCGCACAGCGGCCCCGGCCGTCTCACCAGCACTGCGCGCTTGCCGACGGTGGCTACGCTGTTATCTCAGTGGCGCACGACTGGGACTGGGTCGAACCCTCTTTCACCTCCGCATAGCACTTGAAAGCCGGGGGTCGGATTCGCATGCCGTCCCGCC
>DATKFT010000416.1:0-6019 GCA_035544335.1 Pseudorhodoferax sp. | reverse complement strand
CGGGCGAGCCGAAGCCGTCGATGGTCACGTCGATCTGCACTCCGCGGCGCGCGGCCGTCAGCAGGGCCTCGTGCAGGGCCAGGCCGACCTTGTCCTCGAACAGGATGAAGGTCTCCAGCACGACCTCGTGGCGCGCCTGGGCAATGGCGTCGAACACACGCGGAAAGAACTGTTCGCCGTTCTCCAGGAGCTCGAGTTCGTTGCCGCTGGTCCAGCGCGTGGCGTTCATGGTGTCAGAGACGGAGGGAGTGGCGAGGGCCTGTTCAAGCCGCGTCCCATCGGGGCGCCGCGAACAGGCCCTAGGTGTACCCGGTGTTGGCGGTCCAACCTGTAGGACAAGGGCGGCTGGGCGGTGCCGCGCGGCGCCTATCCGCCTGGAATCCGCCGGCGACGGGCGGACCATGGCGCAATTCCCGTGGATTTTGTAAAGCAGGCTTTACTTTTTGGCGCGCTTGGCGAAAAATGTAAAGCATGTTTTACAGGAGTCTTCGCATGCCCGCCCGATCCGCACACCGCAGTTACCACAGCGAGATGGCCGTGGCCATGCTGGCCTATGCCGTGGTGCTGGTCGTGTCGTTGCTGGCCCTGCGCGGCATGGCACCGGACGCGCCCTGGCGCTGGCTGGTGTCGCTGGCGCCCATGCTGCCCAGCCTGCTGGTGCTGCGGGCCGTGCTGCGCCAGGCGCGGCGCCTGGACGAGCTGCAGCTGCGCGTGCAGTTCGAGGCGATCGGTTTCGCGTTCGCGGGAACGGCGCTGCTGACCTTCGGCTACGGCTTCCTGGAGAACGTGGGCCTGCCGCGGCTGCCCATGTTCACGATCTGGCCGCTCATGGCGGTGCTGTGGATCGTGGGCGGCCTGATCGCCGCACGGCGCTACCGGTGAAGAACCGGCTCAAGGCGCTGCGCGCCGAGCGCGGCTGGTCGCAGGCCGACCTGGCCGAACGGCTGGCCGTCTCGCGCCAGACCGTCAACGCGATCGAGAACGGCCGCTACGACCCCAGCCTGCCCTTGGCCTTCCTGATCGCGCGGACCTTCGGCCTCGCGATCGAGGCGATCTTCGAGGCCGAGGTCTGATCAGCGCGTGCCAGCGAAGGCCTGCGCGATGTCCTGCGTGACGTGCAGGAAGCGGTCGATGTCCGCGGTGCCGTGGCAGTGCAGCGGCGACACGCGCACTGCGCCGGCCAGGCCGAAGGACTCCAGCATGCGCCGCGAATACAGGCTGGTGGCCACGCGTTCGTAGACGATGACGCCGCGCTGCTCGTACTCGCGCACGGCCTGGGCGTACTCCAGGCCCGCGATGCCGATGGCCAGGATCAGGTCGCGCCTGGCCAGGTCTGCGTGGTCCAGGAACACCTGCACGCCGGGCTGGTGGCGCAGGCCCGGCGCCGCCGCGCTGCCCTCGAGCAGGCGGGCCAGCAGCGCGCGCTCGTGCAGCTCGATGCGCTGGATGCCGCTGGCGAACAGGCTGCGCCGGTCGCCATCGGCGCTGAACTGGCCGCCGAGCCGGCACACGTAGTCCACGATCTCGCTCATGACCGCGAGCTGCCAGGGCGCGGCGCTGCCCAGGTCCCAGAAGTCGGGCTTCTTGGCCGCCAGCTTGTGGTGCGGCAGCAGGGCGGCGCGTTCGGACAGCCAGGCCAGGCCCGAGCCGCGGCAGCCGAAGAACTTGTAGGGTGCGATGTTGATGCCGTCCACGGGCGTCTTGGCCAGGTCGATCAGGCCGTGCGGCGCGTGCTGCACGGCGTCGACCACGATGTACAGGTCGGGCTTGATCGCGCGGGCGCGGCGCACGACCTCGGCGATGTCGAGCTTGGCGCCCGAGATGTTGGACGCGTAGATCACGCTGAGCAGCGCCGTGTCGGCGTCGACCAGCGCGCAGATGGCGTCCACATCGACACCGCCCGTGACCGGGTTGGACGGTGCCACGCGCAGTTCGCGGCCCGTGCGCTGGGCGTAGAGCTGCATGGCGTCGAACGAGGAGGGGTGCTCCAGCACCGTGGTCACCATGTTCGTGCCGGGCACGTTCTCGGCGATCGCGCGCACCATGTCGAACATGGCGCCCGAGGCCGTCAGCGCCGCGTAGACGCTGCCGCCCTGGGCGTTGAGCACGGTGCGCAGGTCCTGCTGGCCCTTGGCCTGCACCTGCTGCAGGAAGACGGCGGTGGCGTGGATGCGCTCGGCGTTGTCGGGCACGGCATCGATGCGCGCGAACTGTTCGACCGCGGCGCGCAGCCGCAGCGCGCCGCCTGCGTTGTCGAAGAACAGCCGTTCGCGGCCCGTGATGTCGTGGTCCACGTGCAGGAAGCGGGACTTGATCTGCGCCTGCAGCGCATCGGAGAAGAGTTCGCCTTGGGGGGCTGTCATGGGTGTGTTCCTGCGGAAGAAGCCGGATTCTGCAGTCGCGCAAATATTTCTAAAAGCGATTTTTATGGATACGATTCAGCGATAAAAAGTGTTCATTGGAGCTGCACCATGATGACCTTCAAGCAGCTCGAGGCGCTGTACTGGATCGGCGAACTCGGCAGCTTCGCGCTGGCTGCACAGAAGCTGCACACCTCGCAATCGGCCGTGTCCAAGCGCGTGCACGAGCTCGAGCTGGCGTTCGACACCCCGTTGTTCGACCGCAGCCTGCGCTCGGCGCGCCTGACCGACAAGGGCGAGGAGATGTTCATGCTGGCCAAGGGCCTGCTTGCGCAGCGCGATGCGGCCGTCGAGCAGTTCGGCCGCGCCGAGGTCATCGAGCGGCGCGTGCGCATCGGCGTGACCGAGCTGACCGCCATGACCTGGCTGCCGCGCTGGGTCGAGCTGATCCAGGTGCACTACCCCAAGCTCACGCTGGAGCCCGACGTGGACAGCAGCGTCAACCTGCGCGAGAAGGTGCTGGCCGACGAGCTGGACCTGGTGGTCGTGCCCGACGCGTTCGCCGACTCGCGCATTCCGAGCAAACCCGTGGGGCGCGTGGAGAGCGCCTGGATGTGCAAGCCCGGCCTGGTCGAGGCCGGCCGGCGCATCCGCTTGCACGAGCTGGCCACGCACCAGCTGCTGCTGCAGGGATCGCGTTCGGGAACCGGGCTCTTGTACGACAGCTGGATGAAGAACCTGGGCGTGCAGCCCGCCAAACCCATCGTGGTCCACAACCTCGTGGCGCTGATCGGCCTGACGGTCTCGGGCCTGGGCGTGAGCTACCTGCCGCGCCAGACCCTGGCGCCGATGCTGCAGAGCGGCCTGCTGGCCGTGCTGGAGGTCACGCCGGCCCTGCCGGTCGTGCCCTACGTGGCCATGTACAAGGGCGAGCACCGCAGCGCGCTGCTGGCCTCCGTCGTCATGCTGGCCCAGGAGTGCTGCGACTTCTCGCGCATGTTCCAGGGCGATTGAGGCCGCCCGCGACCAGGGCGCTCAGACGCCCTCGTTGTTGGGGTTCTTGTAGATCTCCTTGACCGCATCGGTCATCGGGAAATTGAGGTTGGCGTTGCTCGGCGGGATCGGCCGCGTGAACCACTTGGCGTAGATCTCGTTGATCGCACCGGAGCGCATGATCTCGGTCACGGTCTTGTCGACCAGTGCCTTGAAGGTGGGATCGTCCTTGCGGACCATGATGCCGTAGGGCTCCTGGCGCAGCGATTCCTGCGTGAGGATCTTGAAGTCCTCGGGGTTGGGCGCGGTGGCGATCAGGCCGGCCAGCTGCACGTCGTCCAGGATGTAGGCGGCCGTGCGGCCCGAGGCCATCATCAGGAAGCCGTCGGCCGTGTCCTTGGCCGCGAGGTCCTGCACTTCGATGTTGCCCGCGCGCCGGTAGCCGCGCAGCAGCTGCACGCCCGTGCTGCCGGCCACCGTGGACACGGTCTTGCCGTTCAGGTCGGCGAAGCTGTTGATGCCCGAGTTCTTCTTGACCGCCGCCGTGATGCTCGTGACGAAGTGGCTGGGCGCGAACGCCACCTGCTGCTGGCGCTGCACCGTGTTGGTCGTGGTCGCGCAGTCCAGGTCGACCGAGCCGTTGGTCAGCAAGGGGATGCGGTTGGTCGAGGTCAGGATCATGTAGCGCACCTCGATCTTGGGCAGTGCGAGCTGGGCCTTCACCGCATCGACGATTCTGAGGCAGATGTCGTTCGTGAAGCCGGTCGGGTCGCCGCTGCCGGTGGGCTTGTACGAGAACGGGATCTGGCTGTCGCGCGCGCCGATGGTGATGGTGCCGCTGGACTTGATCTTGGCCAGCGTGTCGGACTGCGCGCTGGCGCTGGCGCAAGCGAGGGTGGCCGCCACGGCGAGGGTCAGGGAGAGAAGATGCTGCATGTCGGGCCTCGGTGGGGTGGATGGGGTCAGGCCGTGATTCTGAAAGCAAGAAGGCCGTTCCAAAAGCGATTTAACTTCATCGGTTTTCGATCCAAAAAGAGATCAATGGCGGGCCTGCGGGGCGTGCCGGCGCCTCAGCGCCCCTGGAAGCTGCTGGGAGTCTGCCCCATCGCCGCCTTGAACATCGCGGAGAAAGCGCTTTCGCTGGAATAGCCCGTGGCCGCCGCCACCTGCGCCACCGACGCGCCCTGGGCCAGCAGCGGCAGAGCGTGCGCCAGCGCGGCCTGCTGGCGCCACTGCTGGTAGCTGGTGCCCAGTTCGTCGCGGAACAGGCGCGCGATGGTGCGTTCGCTGGCGCCCACGTCGGCCGCCCAGGCGGCCAGCGTGGTGCGCGCCGAGGGCTGGCGCACCACGGCCTCGCACAGCGCGCGCAGCCGCTTGTCGCCGCGCTGCGCGTGCGGCATGGGCACGGCCAGGGCCTGGGGATCGGCGTGCGTGATCTCGTCGAGCACCAGCCGCATGAGCAAGGCCTCGCGCGCGGAGCGCAGCGGCTGCACGTCCAGCCCCAGCACCAGCTCGCGCAGCAGCGGCGAGGCCACGATCATGCGGCTGCCGCCCCAGCCCTGCGGCGTGACGCTGGCGTGCAGGTACAGCGTGCGGAACTGCGCGGCCTCCAGCACGTCGATGCAATGCAGCAGGCCGGGCGCGATCCATACCGCGCGCGAGGGAGGCACGATGTAGGTCAGTTCCTCGCAGCGTTCGGTCTCGGGCAGCGCGCGCACGCGCAGCGTGCCGGTGGCGCAGAACGCCAGCTGCGCCCAGGGATGGCGGTGCGGCTGGAAGTGCGTGTCGGCCGGCATGCTGCGCGCACGCACGCGCACCGGGCGTGCGCTGTCCGGCGTGAACGGGTCGGTATCGCCGACGGGCTCGAAGCGTGCAGGTCGGGCGGCCATGGGACAGATTGTCCGGTATCCGACGAATTGTGTCCTTTCGTCGCTTTTCTGCAGGCGTAGCATCGCGCGATATGACGACAACAGCAGCAGCCTCCTTGCCGGCGGGCCAGGTGAGCCTCAAACAGGACGCGCACGTGATTGGCCTGGTGGGCATCGCCCACCTGGTCAGCCATTTCAGCCAGTTGCTGCTGGCGCCGCTGTTTCCGTGGCTCAAGGACGACTTCGGCGTGGGCTATGCCGAGCTCGGCTTCCTGATGACGATCTTTTTCGTCACCTCCTGCGCGGTGCAGGCCGCCTCGGGCTTCGTGGTCGACCGCCTGGGCCCGCGGCCTGTGCTGTTCGCAGGGCTCGCGCTGCTGGGCCTGGCGGCCTTCGGCTACGCCGCCAGCACGCACTACTGGATGCTGGCGCTGTTCTCGGTGGTCGCCGGCATCGGCAACGGCGTGTTCCATCCGGTCGACTACACGCTGCTGAACCGCAAGGTCAGCGCCGCGCGGCTGGGCCATGGCTACAGCGTGCACGGCATCACGGGCAGCCTGGGCTGGGCCGTGGCGCCTGCGATGCTGGTGCCGATCGCGATCGCCAGTTCCTGGCGCGTGGCCCTGGTCTGCGCCGGCCTGTTCGCTTTTGCGGTGCTGGTGCTGCTGCTGGTGCACCGCGACAAGCTCGCGCTGTCCAGCGCCGCCGCGCCCAGCGGCAAGACCGGCGCCGCGGCGGCCGCAGCCGACGGCAACTTCGCCTTCCTGCGCATTCCCGCGGTCTGGATGTGCTTTGGCT